>NZ_JBJJBV010000065.1:0-35787 GCF_045446735.1 Nocardiopsis protaetiae | reverse complement strand
ACGGTGTCGTACCCGCCCGACCGGTCCAGCACCTGCTCGAACTCGGTGATCAGCCCCGGCAGGGGCGGGGTGTGCACCCGGGCCAGCAGCGGCACCGCCGCCGCGGACAGCCCGGTGTCGCGGGCGGTCGCCGCGGCCCAGGCGCGGGCCTCGTCGGTGGGTTCGGCTCTCCAGGGGGCGGTGGTCACGGGTGTCCTCGGGGATCGGCGGGCGGCGGCCGGCGCGGGGGTGCGGCGGCGCCCCGTACGTTAGCCACCGCCGCCGACGATCCCCGGGGTTCAGAACCCGCGGCGGTGCCGGAACAGCGCCTCGGGGGCGATGTCCAGCATCCAGTGCCGCCCCACCGTCCAGCCGAGGAAGCGCACGGTCTCCCCGTCGTCGCGGGGCGGCAGGGTGTGCCCCTCCACCGCCGAGCGCAGCCACCCCAGGGCCGGGTCCAGCCGCTCGCGCACGTGGTAGGGCAGCTCGGCCTCCTCCATCCAGGCCAGCACCTCGCGCTGCTCCTGGAGCGTGCACCGGGACAGGAGGAACACGGTCTGGCGCCAGGCGAACGCCGCGTTCTTCACCTGCGCCAGCGTGCCGTACACCCGCGGCAGCGCCCCCAGCAGCCGCACCGTCGTCCGGTGCGCCGCCCGGGCCGCCGCCGCCCACCCGTCCCGCGGCACGGACCCGGCCGCCACCAGGGCCGCCAGGTTGTGGGTGGTGAGGATCTGCGCCTGCTCGATCACCATGCCGTTGCCCGGGACCGAACGCGGCGGGTCCCCGGCGCGCTCCCGGCACAGCGCGGCTAAGGTCGGCGCCCCGCGGCCGGGCTTCTCCTCCAGCGCGAACACCCGGGCGCAGTCGATCCCGTAGTACCGGGCGTACAGGGTCCCCTCGACCACCTCGGCGGCCCGCCGGGCGGCCCGGGTGAACTTGGCCGAGAAGGTGCCCATGAAGATGTCCGAGGCCAGCTCCTCCACGAACGGGAAGTCCACCGGGAGCGGCCGCGGCCGCCCCTCGGCGGTGCGGGCCAGCCCGCCCAGCTCGCTCACCAGCGGGTTCGGCGTGATGGTCCCGGGGAAGGAGGTCAGCGCCGTGTCGCCCACCCGGACGATCACGGTGCGGGCCGCCTCCCGGCGCACCTCCGCGGACCAGTGGTGGCGCTCCAGCTCCCGCGCCCACGGCAGCTCCCCCTGCCGCACCTGGGAGGCCAGGTTCAGCAGCAGCAGGGACCGCCGCCGCGCGAACGCCTCGTGGCCGGCGGCGACCAGCCGGGCCAGCGCCGGATCGCCGATCGCGGCCGCCTGCGCCGCAGCGGCCAGGGTGGGCACCAGGGAGGCCAGCACCTCGGCGGAGGGGACCACACCCAGCTCCACCAGCTCCTCCAGCGGGGCGATGACGGCCCTGTCCACCCGGGCGCGCAGCGCGGCCGGGACCGCGGAGCCCGCGGCGGCGTCGAAGCTCCGCGCCTCCTCGGCGGAGACGGGGGCCAGGACCGCGTCCGGGTCGGGCACCCCGGAGTTGTCCGGCAGCGCGGACAGCCGCTCGGCGAGCAGCGCGGCCAGCACGTCGTGGGTGGGCAGCGCCGCCTGGGCGGCCTGCTCGGCGCGTACCGCGGTGTGCTCGGCGGAGCCGGGGACGCCGCGCTTGGCGACCATCGCCGCCACCGCGGACCGGAGCAGGCCGCGCCGCCGCGCGCCGAGCACCCCGGCCCCGGACCCGTCCGGGCCCACGGCCTCGCGCAGGGCGGCCAGCAGGATCGCGGGGTTCTCCTTGGGCCTGCGGTGCCTGGTGCACAGCGTGTGCTCGGCGGCCAGCCGCTCGTACTCGTCGAGCAGGGCGGCGCCGCGCGCGGCCCAGCCGTCGGGGCGGTGCGTGTCGACCACGGTCCCGCCGTCCACCGCCGCGCGGCCGCCCGCCGCCGTTTCGCCACCCGCCGGGGCTTCGCCGTCCGCGGCGCTCCCGCCGTCTCCGGTGGTCTCCAGCCAGTGGGCGAGCAGCCGGTCGGTGAACGGGTTCCACACCGCCAGCGCCTCCCGCTGGGCGTTGGGCGCACGGGGGGTCCGGCGGGCCACCGCCTCCAGGGTGTCGCGCACCTCGCGCACGGAGTGGCGGAACACCGCGCCCGGGGGCAGGTCCCGGACCGGGGCCGGGCGCGGGGTGAAGCACAGGGTCGCGGCGAAGGGGTCCAGCTCGGCGAGCAGGCGCAGCGCGGCGGCCGTGTCGCCCGCGCGCAGCAGCCACACCAAGGTGAGCAGCGCACCCTGTTCGGGCTGGTCCACCGCGTAGGCCCCGCTGTCCAGCAGCGCGCCCAGGTGCTCCAGGCCCGCCTCGGTGAGGTGGTGGGCGTACAGCGCGGCGCGGTCCCTCTTGAGGCCGTGCCGGCCGATGAGGTCCAGCTCGTGCGGGCGCAGCGGCCCCGCGGCGGCGGCCTCACCGGTGGCGAACCCGCCGCGCGCGACCTCGGGGGTGACCCAGGCGGGCAGGCCCCTGACGGGGGTGCGCGATCCGATCGACAGCAGCCCGGAGGCCATGCCCGCGGCGATCCGGCGCCAGGTGGAGGCGCGCCGCTCGGCGGCCCTGCGCACGGCGGGGTCGTCGTGGGCCGCGGCGGTGGCCAGCTCCTGGAGCAGGCGGCTCGCCGGGTAGCCGGGGTTCGCGTGTACGGGGGTGGTGTCGTCCATGCCGGTGCGGTGGGTTCCGCCCCCACGCCCTCCCGGTCCCGAGCCGGGTGCTCCACTGGCTGAGCTACACACCGTGTGGGCCGACGCGCGCGGTCGGGTGGCGCGCGTCGGCCTGCCGGTACGGCGGGTCCCGCCCCCGCGCCCTCCCGGTTGGAAGCCGGGTGCTCTGCTGGTTGAGCTACGTACCGTCACCCCTGCCGGGGCCGTGGATGGAACGGTAGCGCGCCGAAAGCGCGGCGGGGAAACGGTTTTTCCGGGCACTCGTTCTCCGGGCCCTCAGGCGGTGGACTCCGGGCCGTAGGGGGTGGTGAACCGGGTCGTCAGCGCGCTGGAGTGCCTGCTGTGACGGGTGTTTCGGGAGGGTTCCCGGTGGTCTGCGGGGGTAACTCACCGGCGCGCAGATTCCGTGTTTGTGGCACGATTCGGGGAACCGACGGCGTACGGTGGGGCTGGATCGAGGGAAGGGCACCCTTGGTGGAAGGCGACTGGCGGTGCGGTGTCTGCGCCGCACTCAACGAACCGGCGAGCCGGGCCTGCCTGGTGTGCGACACCGTGCGCACGGTGGCCAGGGACGCGGGCCCGGCGGACCTGCTGGCCGAACCCGTGGGGGCCGACGCCTTCCACGCCCCGGTCGCGCCGCCGCTGGCGGGGGAGGACCTGCCCACGGTCCGGGTGATGGAGCCCCCGGAGCCGCCGCCCCGGCGCCGCGCGTCCGCATCGGCGTCCGCGCCGAGCGAGCCCTTCCCGGCCGAGCCCGCCGAACCCGCCGTGCCCGCGGAACCGGCCGCGTCGGCCAGGCCCGGCGCTCCCACCGAGCCGGCCGAGCCCGCCGACTTCACCGACCCCATCGACCCCACCGCACCCGTGCCCATGCCGGTGCCCATGGTCATGGACGACGACGGCGGCCGCGCCGCGCGCCGCCGCGCCTTCGGGGACGCCTACGACCGCGGCGGGACGCGCGGGACGCGCGCCACCCGGGAACCCGTCACCGAACCGCTGCCCGCGGTGGGAGCGCGCTCACGCGACCGGCTGCGGATGGCGCCCGGAACGGTGCGGGCGCTCGCGCTCGGCGCCCTGGGCCTGACCCTCATCGTGCTCTGGTGGGTGCTGCCCCGCCAGGAGCCGGCCGCCCCGCCGCCCGGCCCCGCCGCCCAGGCGCCCTGCCCCGAGCCGGTGGCCGCGCTCATCCCCGGCGCGGGGAGCGGGCCGCTGGTGGAGTCCTACCAGACCTCGCGGCACCGGATCGTCCTGTGCGCCGACGGCGCGGGGGACCTCTACTACTTCGGCGAGTTCCTCGACGGCACCGGAGAGCCCATCGTGATCCCCGCCCAGCGCGGGGAGGACGGCTACACCGCCCAAGCGGGCGAGACCCGCTACGAGATCTCCGGCGGCCAGGTCGCCGTCTTCGGCGGCGACGGCACCGAGCTGGCCCGCCACGACCTCGTCGAGGTCGACCCCGGGCTGTGAGAGCCCAGGCTGTGAGAACCCGGGCCGTGCGACGGCGGGCGCGCCCCGGAGTGCCCCGAGGCACCCCGGGACGCGCCCGGACCGGCAGCCCTAGCGGGTCTTGATCAGCGTGGCGATGAGGCCGGAGATGATCATCATCGACAGGCTCACGCACATCAGCACGACGGCGATGGTTCCGATCACGGTGGGGCTTCCTCACGTTCCTTGCCGGCACTCACCCGGCGTGTACCTCTACGGTCGGTCAGCCTATCCCGCCCCCGGCGGATCGCCGCGCCGGGGCGCCCGTCGCAGCCTGCGCGTTCACCGCCGGTCCCAGGAGGCGCGGTAGGTGTCCACCAGCCAGGCGTCGGCCCAGGCGGTGTCGGGCTCCGCGGGCAGGCCGGTGCTCTCGCACAGGGCGGCCAGCCGCACCTCCAGCTCCCCGGCGCGCTCCAGCGCCTCGGCCTTGGTGTGCTCGCCGCGGCGCAGGGCGCGCAGCCACGTCCGGTCGGCCTCGGGCATGGGAAGGGTGATGCGGCCGGTCTCCATCAGCTCCACGCCCTGAAGGCCCAGTCGGACCATGTGGTAGGCGAACTTGGTGTCGAACCCGTACCGCTCGACGAGTTCGGGCCGGTTGGTGTGCTTGCCGCCGCGGGTGCCCTCCAGCCGCTCGCGCTGGGCGCGCAGGTAGCCCAGGAACCGCTGCCCGGCGCGGCGGGACACGATGCGGTCGGCCCGCGAGCGCAGGTCGCGGCCGACGTCGGTGATCTCGACGATCTCGTCCTCCGGTACGAACAGCGGCAGCAGGACGGTGGGGTTGCCGTCCAGGGCCAGGCGCATCCACTTGCGGAGCGAGTAGACGGTGAGGTCGAGGTCGCCGGGTCCGGAGCGGACGTGGTCGTCCTAGGAGCGGAACATGTACTGCTCGAACTCGCGCAGGCCGATCACGTACTCGGGGGGTTCGAGGCAGATCCCCATCTCGTCGCGGTCGTTCTGGCCGGGGAGGCCGAGCCCGTGGACGCCCGAGCCCACCTGGCAGCGCAGGAGGGTGTGCTTCGCGGCGATCTCGGCGAATTCGGGTGATGCGTGCTTCACGGACGGCTCCACGGCTCCGGTGGTCGGGTCACCGGCAAACTACCGGTCGGGGGCGCGGGTCGCCTGCGATTTTCGCACCGGGCATGCGGACAAGAGGCACATGTCCGTAATGCGAATTATTTGAGGAATGTACGCAGATGGGCTGTCGGTGCTTGCCCGCCGGGCCCCGGAACCGTTTACTGGTCGGCATATCGCGCGCGAACGGCCCCTGAGACCGGTCCCGGACAGGAAGAAGGAACGTGTCCTCCGAAACGCCCCCCAAGATCGACACCACCATTCCCCACAACGCCCGCATCTGGAACTACTGGCTGGGCGGCAAGGACAACTACCCCGTCGACCGCGAGATGGGCGAGCAGATCCGCTCGTTCTTCCCCGAGATCGTCGACAACGCGGTCGCCGACCGGGCCTTCCTGGTCCGCGCCGTCACCCATCTCACCGCGGAGGAGGGCATCCGCCAGTTCCTCGACATCGGCACCGGCCTGCCTACCCACAACAACACCCACGAGGTGGCCCAGCGCATCGCCCCCGACACGCGCGTCGTCTACGTCGACAACGACCCCCTGGTGCTCGCCCACGCCCGCGCCCTGCTCACCGGCACCGACGAGGGCCTCACCGACTACATCGACGCCGACCTGCGCGACCCCGCGGGCATCCTGGCCAAGGCCGCACAGACCCTGGACCTGTCGCGGCCGGTCGCGCTGATGCTGCTGGGCGTCGTGAACTTCATCGACGACGACGCCGAGGTCCGGTCCATCCTGGACGCCCTGCTGGGGGCGCTGGCCCCGGGCAGCTTCCTGGTGATCTCGCACCCCGTGGACGACATCGACCGCGAGCGCGCCCACCAGGTGGCGGCGGCCTGGAACGAGAAGGGCACGCCCAAGCTCACCGTCCGCACCGGCAAGGAGGTCGAGGGCCTGTTCGCGGGCCTGGAGCTGCTGGAGCCGGGCGTGGTGTCCTGCTCGCTGTGGCGCCCGCAGGAGACCGAGATCGGGGAGATCCGCCCGGTCGCCGAGTACGGCGGCGTCGGCCGCAAGAGCTGACGCGCGGCGGCCGAAGATCGGCGGGGCGTGCGAGGGTGGTGGGACACCGACCGAACGGGGGAGTGCCGTGGGAGGACGTGCGGACCGCGGGGAGCGGCGCGTCGCCGCCCCGCCCGGGGACGTCTACCGGGCCCTGCTCGACCCCGCCGCCCTGGAGCGGTGGCTGCCGCCCGCCGGGATGACCGGCCGGATGGAGCACTTCGACCCGCGCCCGGGCGGCGGGTTCCGGCTCACCCTGACCTACCGGGAGCCGGGCCGCGGCAAGACCGACGCGGACACCGACGTCGTCGAGGTGGGCTTCACCGACCTCGTCCCCGGCGAGCGGGTGGTCCAGGAGGCGGTGTTCGACTCCGACGACCCCGCCTTCGCCGGGACCATGACGATGACCTGGGCGCTCGCCCCCGACGGCGACGGCACCGTGGTGACCGTCACCGCCGAGGACGTTCCGCCGGGTATCTCCGCCGAGGACCACGCGGCGGGGATCGCCTCGTCCCTGGCCCAGCTGGCCGCGTTCGTCGAACCCGGCTGACGTTCGGTCAGGCGCGGGCGCGGGCGCGGATCTCCGGGACGGTCTCACCGAACTCCGCGCGCAGCATCCGCCCCAGGTGGGCGGCGTCCAGCACACCCCAGCGGGCCGCGATCGCCGCCGCGCCGCGGTCGGCCAGCGCCGGGTCGGCCAGGTCGCGGCGGATGCGGGCCAGCCGCTCGCCGCGGATCCACCGGGTCGGCGCGAACCCGCGTTCGGCGCACAGCTTGTACAGGTAGCGGGTGGAGATCCCGTGCGCCCGGGCGATCGACTCCGCCGACAGCGCCGGGTCGGCCAGGTTCGCCAGGCAGTACGCCCGGATCCGCTCCCAGGGGTCGTCGTCCGGCGCCGGGGCGGCGTCGGCGAACGCCGCGCACACCAGCGACACCAGCGCCGCCGCCAGGTGGTGGCGTCCGCCGGTGCCCAGGTCGGCGGTGGAGTCGTCGGACACCCCCTGGAACAGGGCGCCCAGCACCCCGCCCAGCCCCTGTCCGGCCCGCACCGGGACGGCCGTGCGCCCGCGCAGCAGGGCGGCGTGCGAACCGAACAGGCGCTGGGGCACCCCCACCACGATCGTCTCGGCGGGCTCCCAGAACGGCAGCTCGTAGGGGCGGCCCGTCTCGTAGACCACCAGGTCGCCGGGGGACAGCAGGCACTCGCGCCCGTTCTGGGCCACCCCCGCCCGGCCCGACACGTGCCAGGCCACCTTGAACAGCTCCGGGTCGGTGGAGCTCATCGACGACGGCCCGCGCCGCACCAGGATCGGTTCGGCCGTGATCCGGGTGAGCACCACGTCGTCCACCCGGGTGCTCGTGAACGAGCCCCGGAACGGCCGGTCGTCCGCGGAGCGCATGCGCATGGGGGCGAACGCCCGCGACGCCTCCGCCTCGAAGCGGTCGAGCCGGTCGGTGGTGTGCGCGCCCTCCATGCCGTGTTCCCTCCCCGGTTCCTGCCCGGATGTTAGCCCGGTCACGGAAACCCGGACAAGCGCGGGTCGGGCGACGGGGCCACCGTGCACGGTACGGCGCCGGGCCGTGCACGGAACGGAGACCACCCGTGCGCGGAACGGAGAGCCGCCCGCGACCGCTGTGACTAGGCTCACCGCTCAACCGACGAAGGGACTCCCCATGGCCGAGCACCGCCACACCGACCTGGACACCGACATGCTCATCGACGGCGCCCGGGTCCCCGCCGCCGGGCGCGCCGTCCTGCCCACCGTCGACCCGGCCACCGGCGGCGTCATCGCCGAGGTGCCCGAGGCCACCGCCGACGACGTGGACGCCGCCGTCGCCGCCGCGGCCCGCGCCTTCGACTCCGCCGCCTGGGGCGGCATGCTCCCGGCCGCCCGCGCCCGCCTGCTGCTGCGCCTGGCCGACCTGCTGGAGGCCGACGCCGAGGCGTTCGCCGCCCTGGAGACCACCGACCAGGGCCAGCCGCTGGCGGTCAGCGCCGGGTTCTCGGTGCCCAACGCCGTGGAGCACCTGCGCTACTACGCCGGCTGGGTCACCAAGATCACCGGCGTCACCGCCCCGCTGTCGGTCCCCGACGTGGACTACCGCACCCGCCGCGAGCCGCTGGGCGTGTGCGCGCTCATCACCCCGTGGAACTTCCCGCTGATGATCCTCGTGTGGAAGCTCGCCCCCGCCCTGGCCACCGGCAACACCGTGGTGGTCAAGCCCGCCGAGCAGACCCCGCTCACCACCCTGCGCCTGGCCGCCCTGGTCCGCGAGGCCGGGTTCCCCGACGGCGTCGTCAACGTCGTCACCGGCGGCCCCGGGGTGGGCCGCGCCCTGGTCGCCCACCCCGACGTCGCCAAGGTGTCCTTCACCGGCTCCACCGAGGTGGGCCGGGAGATCGCCGCCGGGGCCGGGCGCGACCTCAAGCACGTGTCCCTGGAACTGGGCGGCAAGGCGCCGTCCGTCATCACCGCCGACGCCGACATCGACGCCGCCGTGGCGGGCAACCTCATGGGCGGCCTGCTCAACTCCGGCCAGGTGTGCGCCGCCTACACCCGGTTCTACGTGGACGCCGCCCGCCACGACGAGTTCGCCGAGAAGCTCGCTGCCGGGGCCGCCTCGATGAAGCTCGGCCACGGCCTGGACGGCGGGACCCAGCTGGGCCCGCTGGTCTCCGCCGAGCAGCGCGACCGCGCCGAGGAGTACGTCCGGATCGGCCGCGAGGAGGGCGCCCACCTGCACGACCGGGCCCCGCTGGAGGAGGAGGGCGGGTACTTCGTGCGCCCGGCCGTGTTCTCCGGGGTCACCGACGCCATGCGCATCGCCCGCGAGGAGATCTTCGGCCCGGTCCTGGCCGTGCTGCCCTACGACGACCCGGAGGAGCTGGTCGCCCGCGCCAACGACACGCGGTACGGGCTGGCTGCGGTGATCTGGTCGCGCGACATCGGCACCGCCAACCGGCTGGCCGCCCGCGTGAAGGCCGGAACGGTGTGGATCAACATGCCCCCGATGCTCGACGCGGCCGCGGCCTGGGGAGGAATGAAGGCGTCCGGGGTGGGCCGCGAGATGGGCTGGTCCGCGATCGAGGCGTTCACCCAGGTCAAGAGCATCTGGACCAACCTGGCCTGAGGCCCGGCCACCGAGAACCCGCGCCCCGACGACCCGCGCACCGACGCCGTCCCGCATCCCCTCACCTGGAAGGACCCAGGACCGCCATGAGCGACCACCACCCCCTCGACGCCCTCACCGCCGAGGAGATCACCGCCGCCCGGGACCTGCTGGCCGGTGCCGGGCGCCTGACCGACACCACCCGGTTCGTGTACACCGGGCTGGCCGAACCCGCCAAGAAGGACCTGCTCGCCCACACCCCGGGCGACCCGGTCGAGCGCCGGGTGCGCGTCCTGCTGCTGGACGTGGGCACCGGCGCCGCCCGCGACCTCGTCGTCTCCCTCACCCGCGGCCGGGTCGACTCCGAACGGGTCCCGGACCCGGCCGTGGACGGGCAGCCGCCCGTGCTGGACGAGGAGTTCGAGCTGGTCGAGCAGGTGCTGTCCACCGACGAACGCTGGCTGGCGGCCCTGCGCGCCCGCGACCTGGACCCCGCCACCGTGCGCGTCGCCCCCCTGTCCGCGGGCGTCTACGACGACGAGTACCCCGAGGAGAGGGGCCGCCGCATCCTGCGCGGACTGGCGTTCGTCCAGGAGCACGGGGCCGACCACGCCTGGGCGCACCCCGTCGACGGCCTGGTCGCCTACGTGGACGTCCTCGCCAGGACGGTCGACCGGGTGCTGGATTTCGGCCCCGTCCCGGTGCCGTCGGTGTCGGGCAACTACACCGACCCGGCCGTGTCCGGCCCGCACCGCACCACCCAGCGGCCCATCGAGATCACCCAGCCGCAGGGGCCGAGCTTCACCCTGGAGGGCAACCTGCTCACCTGGGAGAACTGGTCGCTGCGCATCGGGTTCGACGCCCGCGAGGGGCTGATCCTGCACCAGGTGGCGTTCCACGACCGGGACCGGGGGCGTGATCGGCCCATCGTGCACCGGGCGTCCATCGCCGAGATGGTCGTTCCCTACGGCGACCCGTCCCCGGTGCGGTCCTGGCAGAACTACTTCGACACCGGCGAGTACATGGTGGGGCGCTACGCCAACGCCCTCCAGCTGGGCTGCGACTGCCTGGGCGAGATCACCTACATGGACGCGGTCATCGCCGACGAGTCCGGCGCGCCCCGCACCCTGCCCAACGCGGTGTGCCTGCACGAGGAGGACTTCGGGGTGCTCTGGAAGCACACCGACCTGTGGGCGGGCTCCTCCGAGACCCGGCGCCAGCGCCGGATGGTGGTCTCGTTCTTCACCACCGTCGGCAACTACGACTACGGGTTCTTCTGGTACCTGTACCTGGACGGCACGATCGAGTTCGAGGCCAAGGCCACCGGCATCGTGTTCACCAGCGCCCACCCGGGCGGCGACTACCCCTACGCCTCGGAGGTCGCCCCGGGTCTGGGGGCGCCGCTGCACCAGCACCTGTTCTGCGCCCGCCTGGACATGAACGTCGACGGGACGACGCACCGGGTGGAGGAGGTCGACGCCGCCCGCGTCCCGGTCGGGCCGGACAACCCGCGCGGCAACGCCTTCGCCCAGAAGCGCACGGTGCTCGCCTCCGAACTGGAGGCGCGGCGCCTGGCCGACGCGTCGGTGGACCGGGTCTGGCACATCTCCAACCCACAGGTGCGCAACCACCTGGGCCGGCCGGTCGCCTACGCCCTGCACCCGGAGGGCAGGCCCGTGCTGCTGGCCGACCCGTCCTCGTCGGTGGCCGCCCGGGCGGCCTTCGCCACCCGCCACCTGTGGGTGACGGCGCACGACGAGGACGAGCGCTACCCGGCGGGCGACCTGGTCAACCAGCACCCGGGCGGGGCGGGGCTGCCCGCGTTCACGGCCGACGACCGCGGCATCGACGGCGAGGACATCGTGGTGTGGCACACCTTCGGGCTGACCCACGCGCCGCGGCCGGAGGACTGGCCGATCATGCCGGTGGACCGCACCGGGTTCCAGCTGCGGCCGGTCGGGTTCTTCGACCGCAACCCCACGCTGGACGTCCCGCCGAGCGCGTCCGCGCACTGCGCGCCCCAGGCCCCGGGCGAGGGCTCCACGGGGCACTGCCACTGACGCCGGGAGGCGCTCACCGGGGCAGGAGCTCCCCGATGAGCGCCTCCACGCGCGTGCGGATCCCGTCGCGGATGGGGCGCACCGCGTCCACGCCCCGACCGGCGGGATCGGGCAGCTCCCAGTCGAGGTAGCGCTTGCCGGGGAAGAACGGGCAGGTGTCGCCGCAGCCCATGGTGACGCACACGTCGGAGGCCTCGACGGCGTCCGCGGTGAGGAGCTTGGGGCGCTGGTCGGTGATGTCGATGCCGACTTCGGCCATGGCCTCGACCACCGCCGGGTTGAGGGTGTCGGCGGGCGCGGACCCGGCCGAGCGCACCTCGATCCGGCCTTCGGACAGGTGGGTGAGCCAGGCGGCGGCCATCTGGGAGCGCCCGGCGTTGTGCACGCACACGAACAGCACGGACGGCTTGTCATCGACGGTCATGGCGGGTCTCTCTACTTCTTCGTCTCGGTGGTGGGTGCGGTCAGGAGGGCCAAAAGCTCGGTGACATGGACGTCGATCGCGTCGCGGATCGCCCGCAGCCCGGCGAGCGGGGCTCCGTGCGGGTCGGCCACCGGCCAGTCCAGGTAGCGCCGCCCGGGGACGACCGGGCAGGCGTCGCCGCAGCCCAGGGTGACGACGACGTCGGCGGCCCCGACGACCTCCTCGGTCAGCGGCTTGGGGTAGGCGTCGCCCAGGTCGGCGCCGACCTCGGCCAGGACCTCGCCCAGCCGGGGGTCCAGCTCGGCGGCGGGCCTGGTGCCCGCGGAGGAGACGGCGATGGGCCCGGGGGAGCGGTGGGCGAGCAGGGCGGCGGCCAGCTGGGAGCGGCCGGAGTTGTGGCCGCAGACGAACAGCACCCGGGGCGGGCGCATGCCGATCGGCTCCCCGGCGGCGGCCAGGGCGCCCAGGCGTTCGGCCGCCAGCCGTTCGGCCAGGACGTCCAGGTGGGCGGTGACGCGGGCGGTGGCGGCCAGCCGTGCGCGCGAGTCGAGGATGAGGGCGCGCACGGTCTCGACGGAGAAGCGGCCGCGGTGGCGGTCGGCCAGCCGGGCGGCGCCCAGGTCGAGGCGGGCGTCCAGGGGCGGGCGTGCGGAGGGTACGTGCATGGTGGTCTCCCGAGGGCACGGAAAGGGCCGAGGGGAACGCATCAGCGTTCGGTGATGGGATAGTATCAGCCCATGCTGATATCAGTCGACGCTGACCTGTTGAAGGCGCTGGCCGACCCCCTGCGCATGCGGATCCTCTCCCTGCTCTCCCGCGAGACCCTGTGCACCACCCACCTCATGGAGGAGACCGGGGCCCGCCAGACCAACCTGTCCAACCACCTGCGCGTCCTGCGCGAGGCGGGCCTGGTGGAGACCGAGCCCTGCGGCCGGTTCACCTACTACCGGCTGGTGCCCGAACGCCTGGAGTCCCTCTCCGGCGCCCTGGCCGAGGTGGCCGCCACCGCGCGCGCCACCGGCGCCGCCGACCGCAAGCGGGCCTGTTGATGACGCGCGTGGACGGGCCCCGGCAGGCCGGGGCCGCCGTCGTCGCGGGGCTCTCCTTCCTGGACCGGTTCCTGGCGGTGTGGATCCTGCTCGCCATGGCCGCCGGGCTGGGGCTGGGCCGCCTGGTCCCCGGCCTGAACGAGGCGCTGGCCGCGCTGGAGGTCGGCGGGATCTCCCTGCCCATCGCCCTGGGCCTGCTGGTGATGATGTACCCGGTGCTGGCCAAGGTCCGCTACGACCGCCTCGACACCGTCACCCGGGACCGGCGCCTGCTCCTGACCTCCCTGGTGGTCAACTGGGTGGTCGGCCCCGCGGTGATGTTCGCGCTGGCCTGGATCTTCCTGGCGGACCTGCCCGAATACCGCACCGGGCTGATCATCGTCGGCCTGGCCCGGTGCATCGCCATGGTGATCATCTGGAACGACCTGGCCTGCGGCGACCGCGAGGCCGCGGCGGTGCTGGTCGCGCTCAACTCGGTGTTCCAGGTGCTGGCCTTCGGCCTGCTGGGCTGGTTCTACCTCGACCTGCTCCCGGGGTGGCTGGGCCTGGACACCGGCGGGCTGGACGCCTCCCCCTGGCTGATCGCCCTCAACGTGGTGATCTTCCTCGGGATCCCGCTGGCCGCCGGGTTCCTCACCCGCCGCGTCGGCGAGAAGCGCATGGGCCGCGAACGCTACGAGTCGGCGTTCCTGCCGCGGATCGGCCCGTGGGCGCTGTACGGGCTGCTGTTCACCATCGTGCTGCTCTTCGCCCTCCAGGGGGAGCGGATCGCCGACCAGCCCTTGGACGTGGCGCGCATCGCCGTCCCGCTGCTGCTCTACTTCGCCCTCCTGTGGTTCGGCACGTTCGCCCTGGGCAAGGCGCTGGGGATGGACTACGGGCGCACCACCACGCTGGCGTTCACCGCCGCGGGCAACAACTTCGAGCTGGCCATCGCGGTGGCCATCGCGACGTTCGGCGTGGCCTCGGGGCAGGCGCTGGCGGGTGTGGTGGGGCCGCTGATCGAGGTGCCCGTGCTGGTGGGGCTGGTGTACGTGTCCCTGGCCTGGCGCAAGCGCTTCGCCCCCGGGCTCCGATGAGCGCCGTCGACGCGGTGGTGATCGGCGGCGGGCAGGCGGGGCTGGCCGCGGGGTACTTCCTGCGCCGGGCCGGGGCCGACTTCGTGGTCCTGGACGCCGCCGACCGGCCCGGCGGCTCCTGGCCCGAGTACTGGGACTCGCTGCGGCTGTTCTCCCCGGCCGCGCACAGCATGCTGCCGGGCTGGTGGATGCCCGAGGAGCCCGGCCGGGAGTACCCCTCGGCCGGACACGTCGCGTGGTACCTGTCCGAGTACGAATGCCGCTACGACCTGCCCGTCCACCGGCCCGTCCGGGTGGACGCGGTCGAACGCGCCGCCGGCGCCCTGCGGGTGCGCACCGGCCGCGGCGCCTGGACCGCCCGCCACGTCATCAGCGCCACCGGCACCTGGGGCGCCCCGCATATCCCCGACATTCCCGGCCGGGACGTGTTCGAGGGCGAGCAACTGCACACCGTCGACTACCGCCGCCCCGAGGTGTTCGCCGGGCTGCGGGTGGCCGTGGTGGGCGGCGGCAACTCGGCGGCGCAGATCCTCGCCGAGCTGTCCCGGGTCGCGGACACCACCTGGATCACCGCCCGGCCGCCCCGCCTGATGCCCGACGGCCTGGACGGGCGCGCCCTGTTCGCCAGGGCCACCCGCCGGGTGCTCGACGGGGCCGCGGACCGGCCGCCCGGCGACATCGTCATGGTGCCGAGCGTGCGCGAGGCCCGCGACCGCGGGGTCCTCAAGGCCGAGCCGATGTTCGAGCGGCTGACCCCCACGGGCGTGGTCTGGGCGGATGGCACCGCGGCCGACTACGACGCGGTCCTGTGGTGCACGGGCTTTCGCCCGGTGCTGGACCACCTGGCCCCGCTGGGGGTGCTCGACGCCCGGGGCCGGGTCCCGGTGGAGGGCACCCGGTCCCGGGCCGAGCCGCGGCTGCACCTGCTGGGCTACGGCGACTGGACCGGCCCGCTCTCGGCCACCCTCATCGGCGCCGGTCGCACCGCCAAGACGGCCGTGGCCCAGATTGCCCGCTCATTGGAGAACGGGGGCTGACGGTGCGGGGACGCTCCGTCCCCGCACCGTCAGCGGAGCAGCCGCCGGACCACGTGGCGGGCGTCGCGGCCGACCCCGCGCAGCGTCGCGGAGGCGAAGCCGCGCTGGAACTCCAGCCCCACGTACCCCAGCCCGGGGACGGCGGTGGAGATCCCGCCGCGGTGCAGCGGGCGGCCCGCGCCGTCCAGGGCGCCGGTGGGGGCGAGGTGCTCCAGGGCGGGCCGGTAGCCGGTGGCCAGCAGGACGGCGTCCACCTTCTCCACGGTGCCGTCGGCCCAGGTGACCTTGTCGCCGTCCAGACCGGCGAACACCTCCCGCCGGTCCGGGTTGCCGGTGGCGAACGCGGCCCGGTAGCGGCCGTCGTCGTTGACCAGGACCGGGAGCCTCTCCCAGAACCGGCTCAGGGGTGCGGCGTCCAGGCCGCTGCGCACCAGCCACCAGTGGATGTCCCGGCCCAGGGGCCGCTGCTCCGCCCAGGCCACCGGGGTCCGGGTGGCCAGGGTGACCCGGGCCGCCCCGGCCAGTTCCGCGGCGATCTGGACCCCGGAGTTGCCGCCGCCGACCACCACGACCCGCCGGCCGGCGAAGGGCGCGGGGGAGCGGTACTCGGCGGCGTGCAGGACGGTCCCGGTGAAGTCCGCCAGGCCCGGCAGCGCGGGCCGGTGGGGCCGGGTGAAGCCGCCGGTGGCCGAGACGACCGCCCGGGAGCGGACCCGGGACCCGTCGGCGAGGGTGAGGACGAACCCGCCCTCACCGCGTTCGACCCGGTCCACCCGCCGCCCGCAGCGCAGGTCGGCGTCCAGCCGGGCGGCGTAGTCGCGCAGGTAGGACACCACCTCGTCGCGGTGCGGGTAGCGGTCGGGGTCACCGGGCAGCGGTCGGCCGGGCAGGCCGGAGAAACGGGCGGGGGAGAACAGGGTCAGGCTGTCGTAGTAGTGCGGCCAGGAACCGCCGGGATGCTCGGCGGCCTCTAGGACCAGCGGTCGCACGCCGCGCCCGGCGGCGGCCCGAGCCGCCGCCAGGCCCGCCTGCCCCGCCCCGATAACGGTGAGGAGGGAGTCTTCCATGGAGGGAGTTCCTTTGCCGGTGGAGTCCCGGTACGCAAAGCGCACCGGGGAGACGATCAGGCGGGAGAGGGGGAGGGAGGACGTTGACCGTGAGTGCGGGTGGCCGTCGCGAGCAGCGCGCCGAGGGCCGCCAGCGCCCCCAGCAGTACGAACACCGCCGGGTAGCCGCCCAGCGGGCCCGCGAGTGCGGCCCCCGCCCAGGGCGCCACCGCGACGGCCAGCATCAGCGGGGTGTGCATGATGCCGTTGAGGACCGCGTAGTGCCCGGCCCCCCAGCGGTCGGTGACGGCGGTGGCCTGGAGCAGGGTGAGGACACCGCGCGCCATCCCGGCCAGCACGGCGATGCCCAGGATCGGGAGCAGGGGGCCGGGCACCAAGGCCAGCAGGACCGTGGTCACCGCGCCGGCGGCCAGCACGGCCGCAGCGCGCGGCACCGAGCCGATCCGCCGCTCCAGGGGCGCGTAGACCAGGCGGCCCAGGACCTGCCCGACCCCGCCGACCCCCAGGGCCCAGGCCGCCTCCGCCGTTCCGAACCCCCGCCCCTCCAGGAGCGGGACCAGGTTGACCACGACCGCGTAGACGGCGAAGGACCCCAGGGTCAGGGCCGCGGTCAGCGCCCAGAACGCCCGGCTGCGCACCACGGCGCGCACACCCCCGCGGTCACCGCCGGGTCCCCCGCCGCCGGGTGTCCACGACCGGGGCAGGGCGAAGGCGTGCAGGGGCACCACCACGACCAGGAGCACGGCGGCCAGTGCCAGGTAGGCGCCGCGCCACCCCCACACCCCCTCCAGCAGGGCCGTCAACGGGGCGAAGATCGTGCTGGCCAGCCCCGCGACCAGGGTCAGCGCGGTCAGCGCCCGCACCTTGCCCCGCCCGTACCAGTGGGTCAGGGCGGCGAAGGCCGGCGGGTAGAACAGCCCGGCCATCGCCGCGCCCGCCACCAGCCAGGCCGCGGCGAACACCACCGGGTCCCGGGAGACCGCGATGGCCGCCACGGCGGGGACCGCGATCAGGGCCGCCGCCGTCATCACCGGTCGCGGCCCACGCGCCTGCACCCGGCGGCCCACGAGGATGCCCGCTAGCCCCGCCACGACCTGGGAGGCGGAGAACCACGCGGTCACCGAGGCCAGGGACCACCCGGTGTCGGCGGCGATGCTCGGCGCCAGCACGGGGAAGGCGTAGAACAGCACCCCGTAGCAGGTGGTGACGGTGACGCACAGGACCCACAGGCCCCGGCGGGCGCCGGCCGCGGTCACGGACGGGCGCGCGCCGGGGACGGCTCCGGGCTCCGGGGTCACGACACCCGGTCCGACGCGGCCGCCTCGGAGGTGCGGGCAGAGCCCCCGCCACCGCAGCAGCCGCCGCCCGCGGAGGCGGCCGGGGCCGCCGAGACCAGCGGCAGCGTCGAGACGGCGAGCCCGCTGCGGGCACCGGTCACCGTGGCCGGGGGCTCCTCCGACACGGCGGGGCCGCAGCAGCCCCCGGCGTCGGCCTTGGTGGCGGCGGGGTCGTCGAACAGGCCCGCGCCGCCGCACACCCCGGTCTCGGGCAGGGTGAGCTCCACCCGGGCGGCGGCCTCGTGGTCGCCGGCCAGGTGGGCGGCGATGCTGCGGACCTGCTCGAACCCGGTCAGGGCCAGGAAGGTGGGGGCGCGCCCGTAGGACTTCATGCCCGCCAGGAAGAAGTCCGGCTCGGGGTGGGACAGCTCCGCGACGCCGTGCGGGTACACCGTCCCGCAGGAGTGCACGTTGGGGTCGATGAGCGGCGCCAGCCCCACCGGGGCCTGGAGGGTGGCGTCCAGGGCGAGGCGGATCTCCGACAGCGGCGCCAGGTCGGGCCGGAACCCGGTCAGCGCCACCACCGCGTCCACCGGCTCCAGGGAGCGGCCGCCGTCGTCCACCAGCACCACCCGGTCGCCGTCGGCGCGCACCTCGGCGGTACGGAACCCGGTGACCACCCCGATGTGCCCCGCGGCCACCGCGGCCTTGGCGCGCAGCCCCAGCGCGCCGCGCTCGGCGAGCTGGTCGGCGGCCCCGCCGCCGAAGGCGTCGCCCACCTCACCGCGCCGCAGCACCCACACCGCGCGGGTGCCCGGGACCTCCTCGGCGAGCGCGGCCAGGCCCACCAGGGCGGTCAGCGCCGAGTGCCCCCGGCCGACCACCGCCGTGGTCCGTCCCGCGTGGCGGGCCCGCACGGCCGGGTCGGCCAGGTCGGGGATGCGGTGGGAGACGTGCGCGGCCGCGGCGGCCTCGCCCAGGGCGGGCAGCCCGTCGCCGCCCACCGGGTTCGGGGCGCCCCAGGTGCCGGAGGCGTCGACGACGGCGCGGGCGAGCAGCCGCTCCTCCCCGGAGGCGGTACACACCCGCACGGTGAACGGTGTCTCGGCGCGCCCGGCGTCCACCACCCGGTCCCGTCCCAGGCGGCTCACCCCGGTCACCCGCGCGCCGAACCGGACGCGGTCGCCCAGGGCGGCGGCCAGCGGGGCCAGGTAGGACCCGACCCACTCGGCGCCGGTCGGGTACCCGCCGTCGGCGGGGCGGGTCCAGCCGGCGGCAGTGAGGAGCCTCTCCGCCGCCGGGGCGACCAGGTCGCGCCACATCGAGAACAGCCGCACGTGCCCCCACTCGGACACCGCCGCCCCCGCCGCCGCGCCCTGTTCCAGCACCACGACCGGCAGGTCGCGCCCGACCAGCTCGGCGGCCGCGGCCAGCCCCACCGGGCCCGCTCCGATCACCACGACGGGAAGTCCCTCGTTCATGACACACCCTTTCATCGATCTGTGTCTATGAAGCGAGACTTTATAGATGTCCGTCGATGGACGCAACCATAGATCGTGGTCGATAATGAACGCATGACCGTGACGACCCCGGACTCCCTGTCCGCCCTCGACGCCGAGACCTACGCCGCCTGGTTCGCCTGCCTGGCCGAACCCATGCGTGTCCGGCTGCTGCACGCCATCGCCACCACCCCGGGATCGGTCGGCGTCGGGGAGCTGGCCGAGATGGTGGATCTGCGCCAGCCCACCGTCTCCCACCACCTGCGCAAACTCGCCGACGTCGGCTTCGTGACCCTCACAAAGGTCGGCACCTCCACCCGGGTCGCCGTCAACCCCGCCTGCTGCGTCGGCCTGCCGCACGCCGCCGACGCCGTCATGGGCCTGCTCGCCGCCCGCCCCTGCTGCCCCACCGACCTGCCCGCCGATGTCACCACCCGCCCGATGACCGACGCCGACCTCGCCGGGGTCCGCGAGATCTACGCCGAGGGCATCGCCACCGGCGACGCCACCTTCGAGACCGAGGCGCCCCCGGTCGAGGACCTCCGGGGCAAGTGGCTCCCCGGCCACCGCTGGGTCGCCGAGCTCGACGGCGCCGTGGTCGGCTGGGCCGCCGCCTCCCCGGTCTCGGCCCGTGAGGTCTACGCCGGGGTCGCCGAGACCTCGGTCTACGTCGCCGAGGCCGCCCGCGGCCGCGGCGTGGGCAAGGCGCTGCTGTTCCGCCAGGTCACCGAGGCCGACGCCGACGGCCTGTGGACGCTCCAGACCTCGGTTTTCCCCGAGAACCGCGCCTCCCTGGCCCTGCACCACCAGGCGGGGTTCCGCACCGTCGGCGTGCGCGAGCGCATCGCCCGCCACCACGACCGCTGGCGCGACACCGTCCTGCTGGAGCGCCGCCGCGACAGCGGGCCCGCGGCCTGCGGCCCCTGCTGAGGGCCGCCCGGCTCAGTGGTCGACGGGCAGGTCCTCCTCGGCGGTCGCCCAGGCGGTGTTCGGGGTGGCCGACAGCGCGAACGACAGGTGCCCGCCCTCCAGCACGAACGACTCCGGCAGCCACGACCTCCCATAGGCGGTCCCGTCCAGCCGCACCGCGTGCACGTACACCCGGTCCGGCCCCGCCCCCGGGGCGGCGACGGTGATCGCCGGCCGCCCCGCCGGGGCGATCCGCGCGTACGGGAACACCGGGCTGGACAGCAGCAGCTCGCCCCGCCCCGGCGCCTGCGGGAACAGCCCCAGGGCCGCGAACACGTACCAGGCCGACATCGTGCCCAGGTCGTCGTTGCCCGGCAGCCCCGACGGGCCCGTCCCGTACTGGGACGCGGCGACCTCGCGCACCGTCTCCTGGGTCTTCCAGGGCTGCCCGAGCGCGTTGTACAGCCACGGCGCGTGGATGCCCGGCTCGTTGGTCGGGTCGTAGCGCAGCGGGTCGCCGCCGCCCACCGACCACCCGCCGTCCGGGGTGCGGAAGAACCCGTCCAGCCGCTCGGCCGCCCGCTCCCGGCCGCCCATCGCCCCGGCCAGCCCGGCGACGTCGTGCGGCACCATCCAGGTGTAGGTGGCGCCGCTGCCCTGGGCGAAGCCGTGCTGGGAGGCCGGGTCGAAGGATCCCGACCAGGACCCGTCGGCGTTGCGCGGCCGGACGTACCCCGTGCCGGGGTCGAACACGTTGCGCCAGTACCCGCCGCGCCCACCGAAGAGCTCGGCGTCCTCATCGCGCCCGGTCCGGCCCGCCCACTGCGCCAGCGCGCTGTCGGCCACCGACGCCTCCAGCGTCTCGGCCGCCCCGCCCCAGCAGTGGCAGTCGTCCTGCGGCGCGTACCGCAATTCCAGGTACCGCTCCAGCCCGGGCCGCTGGCCCTCGCACTGGCCCGGGCAGCCCGCGTCGGACAGCCCGTCCGGGTGCGGCTCGGTGGCCTGGACCCGCAGCGACTCGTACGCGGCGCCGGTGTCGAACCCGTCCACCCCCATCGCCGCGAACGTCGCCAGGGTCGCCGCCGACGGGTCGCCCGTCATCACGTGCGTGGGCCCGTTGATGTGCACCCACCGGTCCCACACCCCGCCGTTCTGCTCCGAGAAGTTGAGCAGCGACTGTGCGAAGTCCCCGGCCACCCCCGGCTCCAGCAGCGCCAGCAGCTGCACCTGGGCCCGGTACTGGTCCCAGCCGGAGAAGTTCGTGTACTGCGCCCCCTGCCCGTCGACCACCCGGTGCGGCTCGCCGTCCATGCCCGGGTAGCGCCCGTCCACGTCGCTGACCAGGTTGGGCTGGAGCAGCGCGTGGTAGAGCGCGGTGTAGAACACCGAGTACTCCTCCGCGGTGCCCCCGCCCACCCGGACCGCCCCGAGCCGCTCGTCCCAGGCCAGGCGCGCCCGCTCGGCCACCGCGTCGACGGTGTCGTCCGCCGTGATCTCCGCGTCCAGGTTGGCCGTAGCGTTCTCCCCGCTCACGTAGGAGATGCCCACCCGCACCCGCACGTCCGACCCCGGCTCGAACCCCACGTACCCGCCCGAGCCGGTGCCCCGGCGCGCCGGGCGGTCGTAGCCCTCGCCGCCGGAGGCCTCGGTGGTCCCGGGCCGCAGCCGGTCGTCCTCCCAGGTGCCCACCTCGCTGAACGGGGTGTCGAACCGGGCCGTGAAGTGCAGCCGGTAGTAGGAGCGCCGGTTGTTCTCCCCGCCGTTGGCGCGCTGGCCGCAGAACGACCCGGTCAGCACCGACCCCGACACCGTCCGCGCCTCCTCGTCGATGCTGATCTCCGCGTCCTCGCTGCCGTTGAGCGAGTTGGAGGTCCGGAACAGCAGCGCCGCGGGCTCCCCCTCGGGGAAGGAGAACGCGCCCAGCCCGGCCCGGTCGCCCACCGCCAGGTCCGTGCGCACCCCGTTGTCCAGGGTGACGGTGTAGCGGCCCGGCTCGGCCGACTCCCGGGCGTGGTCGAAGTCGCTGGCGAAGACCGCGTCGGTCGCGTCGGCGCTGGGGGAGGAGTCCACCGGCACCGTCACCGGCATGATCGGCACGTCCCCGGCCGCCCCGGGGTGGCAGCCCGCCCCGTTCACATGGGTCAGCGCGAAGCCGCGCACCCGCGTGGTGTCGTAGTGGTAGCCGTTGGCCGCCCCCGTGTCGGTCTGGTCCCCGGGGGTCGTGGTGGGGCTCCACGAGATCATCCCGAAGGGGCGCACCGCCCCGGGGTAGGTGTTGCCGCCGCCCGCGGTGCCCACGAACGGGTCCACGTGGCGGGAGGGCGACACGACCGTGGCGGGCACGGGAGCCCGCGGGGGGACCCGGTCGGGCGCGGCCGCCGCGGTCGGGGTGAGCAGGGCGGTACCCAGGGTCACGGCCAGGGCGATGGCGAGGGTGCGGCGCGGGGAGAACATCGGGGGTGCGGTTCCTCCGTCGGGGGCGGGGCCGCAGCCGAGTATGCGCCACCGGGGCCCGGAGCGGCAGACCCCCAACGGCTCCCGGCGGCGAATTCGCCGTTTCTTCCCCGCCCCGTCATCCGTGGAGCGGCCGGGGCCGCCGGGCCGGGGGAGTCACGGGGGTGTTTCCGGGGCTTGACAATTGGCCCACTGGCATATTGGCTAGGCCAATCAGTCGTATGAGCTGAGTCACACCCCTCAACCGAAGCTCGAATGGTCGGTCATGACACCCCAGCTGCTCACCATCCTCGTGCTCGCCGCGATGTTCGTCATCGCGACGGTCTTCCCCATCAACATCGGCGCCCTCGCCTTCGTCGCCGCCTTCCTCGTCGGCGCCCTCGCCCTGTCCATGGCGCCCGCGGACATCCTGGGAGGCTTCCCGGCCGACCTGTTCCTGACCCTGGTCGGTGTCACCTACCTGTTCGCCATCGCCAAGAACAACGGGACCGTCGACCTCATGGTCCGCGCCTCCACCCGCCTGGTCGGCGGCCGGGTGGTGGCCATCCCCTGGGTGATGTTCGGCATCACCGCCCTGCTCACCGCGGTGGGCGCGCTCAGCCCCGCGGCCGTGGCCATCGTCGCGCCCATCGCCCTGGGCTTCGCCGCCAAGTACCGGATCGACCCGCTGATGATGGGCATGATGGTGATCCACGGGGCGCAGGGCGGGGGCTTCTCCCCGGCCAGCGTCTACGGCGTCACCGTCAACACCATCGTGGCGGACAACGGGCTCGCCGTACACCCCGTGACCCTGTTCCTGGGCAGCCTCGTCTTCAACCTCGCCATCGCCTTCGTGCTGTTCATCGCCCTGGGCGGGCACCGGCTCGTCGGGGTCCGGGTCGAGCAGTTCGAGAAGGAGGCCGCCACCGTCGGCGGCGGCAGCGGGGGCCGATCGGGGGGCAAGGGCGGCGGCACCGCCGTGGCCGCCGGGGGTTCCGGCTCCGGCGCGGACGCCGACGCGGCGGAGTCCGCGCCCGCCCCCGCGATCCGGTTCGAGCAGATCGCCACCCTGCTGGGCATCCTCGCCCTGGGCGTGCTGGCCCTGGGCTTCGGCCTCAACGTGGGCTTCGTCGCCATGACCGTCACCGTCGTGCTGGCGCTCATCTCGCCCAAGGCGCAGAAGAACGCGATCTCGCAGATCAGCTGGCCCACGGTGCTGCTCATCACCGGCATGCTCACGTTCGTCGGCGTCATGGAGAGCGCCGGGACCATCGAGTACGTCGGCCTGGCCGCTGCCGGGCTGGGCGCCGCCCTGCTGGTCGCCCTGCTGCTGTGCTACATCGGCGGCGTCGTCTCGGCCTTCGCCTCCTCCACCGCCATCCTGGGCGCCACCATCCCGCTGGCGGTCCCGTTCCTGCTCATGGGGGAGGTGAGCGCGACCGGCGTCATCGTCGCGCTGGCGGTGTCCTCCACGATCGTGGACGTCAGCCCGTTCTCCACCAACGGCGCCCTGGTCCTGGCCAACGCCACCGGGGTGGAGCCGGAGAGGTTCTACCGCCGCATCCTGGTCTACAGCGCCATCGTGGTGGTCCTGGGCCCGCTGGTGGCCTGGGGCGTGCTGGTCGCGCCCGGCCTGCTCTGACCCGCGGGTCCGACGGAACGGAAGGCGACGACGGCCCGGCGCGGGAGGTGCATCCACCGACCCCGCGCCGGGCCGTCCGTGTCCGGGCCGTCCGCCGTACGGCTCAGGCCCCGGTGCGGTCGGGCACCTCGCCCACCTGCGACACCAGCCGCAGGTGGCGGCGCATCGCCTCGGCGGCCATGTCCGGGTCGCCCAGCCGGATCGCCGAGGCGATCTGCTCGTGCCCGGCCAGGGAGTCCTGCGGCCGCCCCGGCTGGGACAGCGACTCCAGGCGGGTCTCGCGGATCATCGGGGCCAGCTCGTTCATCATCCGGCTGAGCAGCCGCGAGCGCGCCGCCTCGGTGATCGCCGCGTGGAACCGCTCGTCGCCCTCCACCCCGCGCTCACCCGCGTGCAGCTCGGCGCGCATCAGGTCCAGGGCGGCGTCGATGGCGGCCAGGTCGGGCTCGGTGCGGCGCTCGGCGGCCAGCTCGGCGAGCTTGACCTCCAGGGCCTGGCGGGCCTCGATGATCTCCGCCCGCCGGTTGGCGCGGTCGCGCAGCAGGGCCAGCACGCCCTCCTCGGAGGTGGTGCGGCGGATGATCGCGCCGTCGCCGTGGCGCACGTCGATGATCCCCTGCACCTCCAGCGCCACCAGAGCCTGGCTGAGCGAGGCGCGGCTCACGCCGAGGGAGGCGGCCAGCTCCCGCTCGGCGGGCAGGCGGTCGCCGGGGGTCAGGCCGGCCTCGCGCATGTACTCCACCAGCCGCTCGACCAGCTGCTCGTAGAGACGAGGCCGTACCGGTGGCCGAGGGGTGGGCTTGGTGGGCACGCGGAGGCGCTCCTTCCGGCTCGGGCGGGGCAGGCCTCCAGAGTAGTCCGGGCCTGTCGGCCTTCACAAAGCCGGGCGCGTATGCCATGCTGACGAAGAGACCTAGTGGCCTAGCCACTGAGCCAATAAGGTCGGCCACTGATCCGCTAGGACCGGCGGCCGAGCCGATAAGGAGATGCCGATGGCCACCCGGTACGGCGCCCGCGACCTCCTCGACCGGATCCTGGACCACGGGAGCTTCCGCTCCTGGGACACCACGCCGGTCGACGTGCGCCCCGACCCCTCCTACGCCGCCGACCTCGCCCGCGCCCGCGCCGCCTCCGGCTGCGACGAGGCGGTCCTGACCGGCGAGGGCCTGCTGCGCGGCCGCCGCGTCGCCGTCGCCGCCGGCGAGTTCGCGTTCCTCGCCGGATCCATCGGCGTGGCCGCCGCCGAACGCCTGGTCATTGCCGTCGAACGCGCCACCGCCGCCCGCCTGCCCCTGCTCGTCTCCCCGGCCTCCGGCGGCACCCGCATGCAGGAGGGCACCGTCGCCTTCCTGGCGATGGTCAAGATCGCCGCCGCCATCGCCGCCCACAAGGCCGCCGGGCTGCCCTACCTCGTCTACCTGCGCGACCCCACCACCGGCGGGGTCCTGGCCTCCTGGGGGTCCCTGGGCCACGTCACCGTCGCCGAACCCGGCGCCCTCGTCGGCTTCCTGGGCCCGCGCGTGTACAGCGCCCTGTACGGCGCCGACTTCCCCGAGGGCGTCCAGCGCGCCGAGAACCTCCTCGACCACGGCCTCATCGACGCCGTCCTGCCCCCCGAGGACCTGCCCGCCATCGCCGACCGCGCCCTCACCGTCCTGCTCGCCCGCGACACCGGGGACGCCCCGCCGCCGCCCGCCGAACCGGCCGAGGCCACCCCCGCCTGGACCGCCGTCACCCGCTCCCGCCGCCCCGGCCGCCCCGGCGTGCGCGCCCTGCTCCGCCACGCCGCCACCGACGTCGTGCGCCTGCGCGGCAGCGGCGAGGGCGAGTCCGACCCCGGCCTGCTGCTGGCCCTGGCCCGGTTCGGCGGCTCCCCCTGCGTCCTGCTGGGCCAGGACCGCGACCGCCAGACCCCCGAGCACCCCATGGGCCCGGCCGCCCTGCGCGCCGCCCGCCGCGGCATGCGCCTGGCCGACGAGCTCGGCCTGCCCCTGGTCACCGTCATCGACACCCCCGGCGCCGCCCTGTCCAAGGAGGCCGAGGAACAGGGCATGGCCGGGCAGATCGCCCGCTGCCTCACCGAGATGGCCACCCTGCCCGGCCCCACCCTCGCCTTCCTCCTGGGCCAGGGCACCGGCGGCGGCGCGCTCGCCCTCATCCCCGCCGACCGGGTGCTGTGCGCCCAGAACGCCTGGCTGTCCCCGCTGCCCCCCGAGGGCGCCAGCGCCATCGTGCACCGCACCACCGAGAAGGCCGCCGACCTGGCCCGCGACCAGGGCATCGGCTCCACCGACCTGCGCGCCCACGGCATCGTCGACCGGATCGTGCCCGAACACGACGACGCCGCCGACGAGCCCGAGGAGTTCTGCCGCCGCGCCGGGGCGGCCCTGCGCCACGAACTCGCCGCCCTCACCCGCGCCCCGGGCGCCGCCCGGCGCGCCGTCCGGGCCGCCCGCTACCGCCGCCTGGGCCTGCCCTCCTGACGGGGCCGCCCGGCCTTCCCACCCCCCACCCCCCTGTCTTCCCGCCTCCCGCACCCCACCACCGAAGGAGCCACATGGACCGCGAACAAGGACCGCTCCAGGGCACCGTCGTCGTCGACCTGTCCCGCGCCCTGGCCGGGCCGCACGCCGCCATGCTGCTGGGCGACCTGGGCGCCCGCGTTATCAAGGTCGAACAGCCCGGCACCGGCGACGAGACCCGCGGCTGGGGCCCGCCCTTCGCCGGCCCGCAGGACGAGCGGATCAGCACCTACTTCCTGTCCTGCAACCGCAACAAGGAGTCCATCGAACTGGACCTGAAGTCCCCCGACGGCGTCGAGCAGCTCACCCGCCTGGTCCGCGCCGCCGACGTGCTCGTGGAGAACTTCCGCCCCGGCGTCCTGGACCGGCTCGGCTTCTCCAGCGAACGCCTGGGCGCGCTCAACCCCCGCCTGGTGGTGTGCTCCATCAGCGGGTTCGGCCACGACGGCCCCGAGGGCGGCCGCGCCGGATACGACCAGATCGCCCAGGGCGAGGCCGGGCTGATGAGCCTGACCGGGCCCTCCCCGGACGAGCCCACCAAGGTCGGGGTGCCCATCGGCGACCTCCTCGCCGGGATGAACGGCGCCCAGGGGGTGCTGGCCGCGCTCGTGCGGCGCGAGCGCACCGGCACCGGCGCGGTGGTGCGCACCTCGCTGCTGTCCTCCATCGTCGGCGTGCACGCCTTCCAGGGCACCCGCTGGACGGTGGCGGGCGAGGTGCCCCGGGCGATGGGCAACCACCACCCCTCGATCGCGCCCTACGGCGCCTTCGCCTGCGCCGACGGGGTCCTCCAGGTCGCCATCGGCGGGGAGTCGCAGTGGTCCAAGTTCGCGGGCCTGCTGGGCCTGGACGCCGAGGACCCGCGCTTCGCCGACAACGCCGCCCGGGTGGTCCACCGGGACGCGCTCATCGCCGAGGTCGAGGCGGTGCTGGGCACCGCGCCGCGCGACGAATGGCTGCGCCGCATCGGGGGCATCGGCGTCCCCTGCGGGGCGGTGCGCACCATCGACCAGGTCTACGAGTGGGAGCAGACCCGCTCCCAGGGGCTGGTCCTGGACGTGGAGCACCCGGTGCTGGGCCGGGTGGAGCTGCCGGGTTCGGCGCTGCGCTTCTCCCCCCACCGCGAGGAGGAGGACGCGCCGCCCGCCGCGGAGGGACACCTGCCGCCGCCGCTGCTGGGCGAGCACAACGAGCGGATCCGCGCCTGGCTGGACTCCCTGGAGCAGACCCGGGCCGCCTGACCCCGGGTCCGCGCGACCCGGGTCCGCGCACACCGGCCCCCAGGGCGGCGAGCACACCCGGCCCTGATCGGAGGGCCCCGCGGTCGTAGGGTGGCCGGTGGGTTCCGGCCCCGGAGCCCACCGGCCACGACCGACAGGGGAGCACCGTGCCCGACGAACCCACCCCCCTCGACCCCGACCACTGGGCCGCCCGGCTGGCCGCCCTCGCCGAACGGCACGGCGTCCCCGGCGCCCAGCTCGGCATCTGCCGCCTGGGCCCCGGCGGCGCCGAGGAGACCGTCGCGGTCGCCCACGGCGTCCTGGACATCGCCACCGGCCACCCCGTCGGGCCCCGCTCCGCCTTCCAGATCGGCTCGATCTCCAAGGTCTGGACCGCCACCGCCGTCCTGGGCCTGGCCGAGGAGGGCCTGCTGGCCCTGGACACCCCGGTCGCGGAGGTCCTGCCCGAACTCGTCCCCTCCGCCGACGCCACCACCGCCGAGGTCACCGTCCGCCACCTGCTCGTCCACACCAGCGGCATCGACGGCGACCTGTTCACCGACACCGGCCGCGGCGACGACGCGATCGAGCGCTATGTCGCACCGCTCGCCGACGCCGTCCGCGTCCACCCCCTGGGCGCCACCTTCTCCTACTGCAACTCCGGGTTCGTGCTGCTGGGCCGGATCATCGAGAGGCTCACCGGCCGGGTGTGGGACGAGGCGATGCGCGAACGCCTCTTCGCGCCCCTGGGCCTGGAGCGCACCGGCACCCTGCCCGAGCACGCCCTGCTGCACGACCCGGCCGTCGGACACGTTGAGGGCCTGCCCGACCCGGTGCGCACCGTGCAGTGGGGGCTGCCCCGGGCCATGGGGCCGGCCGGCGGCATCACCGCCGACGTCGGCGACGTGCTGCGCCTGGCCGCCCTCCACCTGCGCGGCGGCACCACCGCCGACGGGGTCCGACTGCTGTCCCGGGACACCGTCCGCGCCATGGCCCAGGAGCAGGTCCGGCTGCCCGACCCGCACACCCTCGGCGACTCCTGGGGGCTGGGCTGGATCCGCTACGACTGGGACGGGCACCGCGCCATCGGCCACGACGGCAACACCATCGGCCAGTCCGCGTTCCTGCGCCTGCTGCCCGGCGCGGGCCTGGCCGTCGCCCTGCTCACCAACGGCGGCCGCACCCGCGACCTCTACCAGGACCTGTACCGGGAGGTGTTCGACGCCCTGGCCGGGGTGCGCGTCCCCGACCCGCTGGAGCCGCCCGCCGACCCGCCGCAGGTCCCCGACCCCCGGCCCGGCGTGTACGAGAGCGCCGGCGGGCGCCTGGAGGTGCTGGCCGGCGCGGACGGCCCGGTGCTGCGCTCCACCGCCCTGGGCCCGCTGGCCGAGCTGCGCCCCGACCCCGTCGAGGAGCACCCCCTGGCGGCGGTCGCCCCCGGCGTGTACGCCACCCGGCCCGAGGGCACCCTCACCTGGTCCCCGGTGACCTTCTACCGCTTGGAGAACGGGCAGGAGTACGCCCACCGCAACGGCCGCGCCCTGCCCCGGGTGGACTCACCCGCCGTGTAGGGCCGCGGCGGTCGCCGTGCCGCGGATGTGGGCGGGCGGGCCCTGGTACAGGACCCGCCCGCCGCGCGCGCCCGGCCCGGGGCCCAGGTCGACGAGGTGGTCGGCGTGGCGCATGACGTCCACGTCGTGCTCGATGACGACGACGGTGTGCCCGCGTTCGACCAGCCGGTCCAGCACCCCGAGCAGCACCGCGACGTCGTGCGGGTGCAGCCCGGTGGTGGGCTCGTCCAGGACGTACAGGGACGGCTCGGCCGCCTCGCGCAGCTCCCGGGCGATCTTGAGGCGCTGGCACTCGCCGCCCGACAGGCTCGTCAGCGGCCGTCCCAGGCGCAGGTGGCCCAGGCCCACCCGGTCCAGGCGGCCCAGCGCCGTCCGGATCTGCGGGTCGGGCAGCAGGGCCAGGGCCTCGGCGACCGTCAGGGCGTCGATGTCGGCGATGGTCAGCCCGGCCACCCGGTGCCGCAGCACCTCGTCGGTGAACCGCCGCCCCTCGCAGGTCGGGCAGCGGACCTCCTCGGCCTCCAGGAACGCCAGGTCCACGCGGACCGTGCCCAGCCCGCGGCACTCGGGGCAGGCCCCCGCGGAGTTGGCGCTGAACCGGCCCGCGGGCAGCCCGCTGCGTTCGGCGAACAGGGCGCGCAGCGGCCCGGCGATCCCGGTGTAGGTGACCGGGGTGGAGCGCCGGTGGACGGCGACCGGCCGCTGGTCGAGCACCACCGCCCCGTGCCGGTCGACCAGCTCCGCCGCCAGGCTGGACTTGCCCGACCCGGCGACGCCGGTCAGCACGGTGAGCACCCCGGTGGGGACGTCCACGGTCACGTCCTTGAGGTTGTTGCGGCGGGCGCCGCTCACGGTGAGCGTCCCGGTGGCCGGGCGCGGCTCGGCCCGGACCGGGTTCCGGGCGGCCAGGGCCTCGGCGGTGGCCGTGCCCGCGGACCGCAGCGCCCCGAACGTGCCCTGGTGGACCACCCGGCCACCGTCGGCCCCGGCGCCCGGGCCGATCTCCACGACCTCGTCGGCGGCCGCCATGACCTCCGGGTCGTGCTCGACCACCAGCACCGTGCCGCCGTGGTCGCGCAGCCGGGCCAGCAGACCCGTCATCGACGCGACATCGCTCGGGTGCAGGCCGGTGGTGGGCTCGTCGAAGATGTACGTCATCCCCACCAGGCCGCCGCCCAGGTGGCGGACGGTCGTGATCTTCTGGGACTCGCCGCCGGACAGGGTCGTGGTGGCCCGACCCGGGTGCAGGTACCCCAGCCCGACCTCGACCAGGGCCCGCAGGCGTGCGCCGAGCCCGGACACCACGGGGGCGACGGCGGGGTCGTCCACCTCCCGCAGCCAGGCGGCCAGGTCGGCGATCTCGGTGCGGGCGAGTTCTCCCAGGGTGCGGCCGCGGACGGTGGCGGCGCGGGCCGCCGCGTTCAGCCGGTCGCCCCCGCACTCCGGGCAGGGCGCCGTGCGGGTGAACCGGGTCATCACCTCCCGCTTGCGGTCGGACACCTCCCCGGCGGCGCGCAGGTGGATGCGCTCGAACCGCTCCACGAGCCCCTCGTACTCGCGGGCGGGCCGGGTGCCCAGCCGCGCCGCGTGCTCGCCGCCGTACAACAGGGCGCGGCGCTCGTCCTCGGTCCACTCGCGCAGCGGGGTGTCGACGGTGAAGGAGCCGACGTCCTTGAAGCGTTCGTACCAGTGGTGGCCGGCACCGAACCCCGGGACCCGGATCGCGCCCCGGGCCAGCGACAGGTCCGGGTCCAGGAACCGGTCGACGGCGCTCACCACGGTCTCGCCCAGGCCCGCGCAGGTGGGGCACATCCCCGCCGGGTCGTTGAACGAGAAACGGGACGCCTCGCCCACGTGCGGCGTTCCGATCCGGGAGAACAGCAGCCGCAGGTACGTCCAGACCCCGGTGGCGGTGCCGACGGTGGAGCGGGCGTTGCCGCCCAGCCGCCGCTGCCCCACGACCACCACGGGGGACAGCCCCTCGATGAGGTCGGCGTCGGGGCGGGTCCACTTGGGCAGCCGCTCCCGGGCGAACGGCGGGAAGGTCTCGTTGAGCCGGTGCCCGGCCTCGGCCGCGACCGTCCCGAACACCAGCGACGACTTGCCCGACCCGGACACGCCCGCGAACACCACCAGGCGCCCGTGCGGGATGTCCAGGTCCAGGGACTTGAGGTTATTGGTGCGCACTCCGCGCAGGCGGATCACCGCGTTGGTCTCCATACGGGCGACGCTAAAAGCAGATGTGGCCGGAATCCGGCCGCGATTTCGGCGAGACTGGACCCATGGCCGACGTCACCGGGCGCATCCTCGCCCTGCTCACCACCCTGCAGTCCGGGCGGTCGTTCACCGGGGAGGAACTGGCCGCGCGGCTGGACGTCAGCCCCCGGACACTGCGCCGCGACGTGGAGCGCCTGCGCGACTACGGCTACCCGGTGAGCACCCGCCCCGGGCCCGGCGGCCACTACCGGCTGGTCGCGGGCAGCGCCGTGCCGCCGCTGGTGTTCGACGACGACGAGGCGACCGCGACCCTGCTGGCCCTGGCCGCCCTGGCCACGGGCGGCGCCGCCGAGCGGCACCGTGGAGGAGGCCGCCACCCGCGCCTACGGCAAGGTCGACCAGTACCTGCCCGCCCGGCTGCGCCACCGCGCCGCCCGGCTCCGGGAGAGCCTGGAGAGCACCACCCCGCCCGGGCCGGGCACCGCGGCCGGGAACCTGGCGGTCCTGGCCGACGCGGTCCGGGACCGGCGGATCGTCGCCTTCGACTACCGGGGGCGCACCGGGCGGGCGTCCTCGCGGCGGGTCGAGCCCCACCGGCAGGTCCACCACCGGGGCCGCTGGTACCTGCTGGCCTGGGACACCGGGCGCGAGGACTGGCGGGTGTTCCGCACCGACCGCGTCGACGGCCTGCGGACCACGCACGACGTGTACGCGCACCGGCCGCTGCCCGCCGACACCGCCGCCGAGTACCTGCGGCGCGGCCTGGACAGGGAGCGCACCCGGGTCGTCCTCACCGTGGCCGCGCCCGCGGCGGCGGTCGCCGACGCCTTCGCCGAGCACGATGCCGAGGTCGAGCCGCTGGCGGGGGAGCGGACCCGGGTCGCGGTCATGGTCGACACCTGGGAGTGGCTGCTCACGCCCCTGGCGTTCCTGGACGCCGACGTCACCGTGCACGGGCCGGAGGGGGTGCGTGCGGCGCTGGAGGGCTTCGCGGGGCGGCTGGCGGGGGAGGCGCCGGTCGTTCGACACCGGTCGTAGTACGGTTGTCGTCGTACCAACGCCCCCGCGACCAGGAAACGCCCCCCGCGCCCAGGAGTAGTGAGGACCCGCCGTGAGCGCCCTGTTCACCCCGCTGACACTGCGATCGCTGACCGTCCCCAACCGCGTGTGGATGGCACCGATGTGCACGTACTCGGCCTCCGACCACGGCTCCGACACCGGCGTCCCCACCGACTTCCACCTCACCCACCTGGCCTCCCGCGCCGCGGGCGGGGCCGGGCTGGTCATGGCCGAGGCCACCGCCGTGCGCCCCGACGGCCGGATCAGCCCCGCGGACCTGGGCCTGTGGAACTCCGCCCAGCAGGCCGCCTTCTCCCGGATCACCGCCGCCGTCGCCGCCCACGGCGCGGTCCCCGCCCTCCAGCTCGCCCACGCCGGGCGCAAGGCCTCCAGCCGGCGGCCCTGGGACGGGCCCGGCACCATCCCGGAGGAGGACGGCGGCTGGCCGGCCGTCTCCGCCGACGCCGAGCCCTTCCCCGGCCTGGCCGCGCCCCACGAGCTGAGCGTGGCGGAGATCGAGGAGTTGGTCGGCGACTTCGCCGCGGCCGCCGAACGCGCCCTGGCCGCCGGGTTCCAGGTCGTGGAGGTGCACGGCGCCCACGGGTACCTCCTCAACACCTTCCTGTCCCCGGCCGGCAACCACCGCACCGACGCCTACGGCGGGAGCTTCGAGAACCGCCTGCGCCTCCCGCTGGCCGTCGTCGAGGCCGTGCGCGCGGTCTGGCCCGAGGAGCTGCCGGTGCTCTTCCGCACCTCGGCCACCGACTGGCTCACCGAGAACCCCGAGGACCCCCGCCAGGGCTGGACCGGCGACGACACCGTGCGCCTGGCCAAGGAGCTCCAGGCCCGCGGCGTGGACCTGCTCGACGTCTCCACCGGGGGCGTCGCCGCCAAGGCGCGCATCCCCGTCGCCCCCGGCTACCAGGTGCCGTTCGCCGAGCAGGTGCGCTCGGAGACGGGGATGCCCACCGGGGCGGTCGGGCTCATCACCGAACCCGCCCAGGCCGAGGAGATCGTCGCCTCGGGCCGCGCCGACGCCGTCCTGCTCGGCCGCCAGCTGCTGCGCGAGCCCTACTGGGCGCACCGGGCCGCCGCCGAACTGGGCGCCGAGCCGCGCTGGCCGGTCCCGTACGGCTACGCGGTCACCCCGCGCCGGAGGTAGGCGGCGCTGCCGGTGGCCGCCTACGCCCGGTCCGAGCTCGCGATCGTCGCTCACACGGCGCGGCCGGCCGGGCGGGTGCCGCAGACGGTGCCGAGCATCCACCCGGGGGTGATCTCCACGGGGCTGCTGCACGCGATGTTCGGCGCGATGGGTGCGGGGGCCGACCGCGGCGGGGCCGACCTCGTCGCCGTGACCACCGTCGACGGCCCGTCGGGGAGCTACCTCGACGAGCGCGTCGTGGGACGGCCCAACCCGGTCGCCCTGGATCCCGCGTTCCAGGAAGGGCTCCACCGGGCCACCGTGCGCCTGCTCGGCCGGGCCGTCGCCTGACGCCCCTGTGACCCCTGGGGCACCGGAGTGCTCACGGGGCGCTGTACGGTCGAGACGGAGGGTTCCGTGTTCCGCCCCAGGTGGCGGGGCCGGTGCCCACGCCCGGAACGACAAGGACCACGGTGAACGAGAACGACCGGTACGGGGACACGGCGCCCGCGCGGGTGAGCGCGCAGGTGAGCGCGGCGCAGGTGGACGAGGCGGCCGCCCGCCTCGCCGACGTCATCCCGCCCACCCCGCTCCAGCGCAACGAACGCCTCTCCGAGCGCTACGGCCTGGACGTGCGGCTCAAACGCGAGGACCTCAACGCCGTCCGCTCCTACAAGGGGCGCGGCGCCCTCAACTTCGTGCGCTCGCTCGACCCGGAGCGCCGCGAACGGGGCGTGGTCTGCGCCAGCGCGGGCAACCACGCCCAGGGTGTGGCGTTCGCGTGCGCGTCCCTGGGCATCCGGGCGCGCATCCACCTGCCCCGGACCACCCCGCGGCAGAAGCGCGAACGGGTGATCGCGCTGGGCGGCGCGAGCGTGAGCGTCGTCGTCGCGGGCGACACCTACGACGACGCCGCGGCGGCCGCCCAGGCCGACGCCGAGGGCCTGGGGATGACCCTGCTGCCCGCCTTCGACGACCCGCGCACCATCGCGGGACAGGGCACCGTGGTCAAGGAGATCGTCGAACGGCTCGGCCGGGCCCCCGACGCCGTCGTGGTCCCGGTGGGCGGCGGCGGACTCCTGGCGGGCACGCTCACCTGGCTGCGCGGGCACCACCCCCGCGTCCGGGTGATCGGCGCCGAACCCGCGGGGGCCGCGAGCATGGCCGCCGCCCTGCGCGCGGGGCGGCCGGTGGACCTGGACCACCTCGACCCGTTCGTGGACGGCGCCGCCGTGCGCCGGGTCGGCCGCATCACCCACGCGGTGGCCGCCGAGCGCCCGCCGCACCTGGTCGCGGTGCCCGAGGGGCGCATCTGCCGCGAGATCCTCGACCTGTACCAGACCGACGGCATCATCAGCGAACCCGCGGGCGCGCTCGCCTCCGCCGCACTCGACGCGGACGTCGGCCTCCCGGAGGGGGCGACGGTCGTGTGCGTGCTCTCCGGCGGGAACAACGACGTGAGCCGCTACGCCGAGATCGTCGAGCGGGCGCTGGTCCACGAGGGGCGCAAGCACTACTTCCTGGTGGACTTTCCCCAGGAGCCGGGCGCGCTGCGCCGCTTTCTCGACGACATCCTGGGGCCGGACGACGACATCACCCGGTTCGAGTACATCAAGCGCAACAACCGCGAGACCGGCCCGGCCCTGGTGGGCGTGGAACTGGGGTCGCCGGACGACCTGGAGCCCATGCTCAAGCGCATGGAGGCCGCCCCGCACCGCATCGAGCGCGTGCGCCCGGACAGCCCCCTCTTCGGCTTCCTGGTCTGACCCCGCGCACGACCGCGCCGCCGGTCAGCCGCCGGGGAGGAGGTCGGGGCGCACGGCGCGGAAGGCGCGGCCCGGGCATGGGGGTCCTGCTGTCGTGAGGCGGACCGACCCGTCGACCGTACCGGGCGCCCCGCTCAGATGTGCGCCAGGACCGTCCGCACCGGGTGGCCCGGCGGTTTCCGCCCCTGGCGGTCCCCGCCCGGGTGCCCCGAATGTGCATTTTCGGCGCGGCCCTGGCACCCTTCCACCATGGCCCCGCCGGGTGGGAAGCGCAGCCCATCGGCCAACGACACCCACCCGGCGCGCCCCGCCCCCGACGTGACCCCCGGAAAACGCCCCGTGGGCGGAATTCGCCCACCCCGGGTGTACGTACGCGGTGGTGGCCTGACAGGCTTCCTCCACGGTGTGACCGGGTGGGAAGCGCAGCCCCCACGGGCCAACGACACCCACCCGGCGCACGGTCACGCCCCGCACACGG
>NZ_JBJJBV010000064.1:0-26623 GCF_045446735.1 Nocardiopsis protaetiae | reverse complement strand
GCGCGGGCCGCAACGCCAACCGCACATTTACGGCTGTTTCCACGAACTCCCACGAGGCAATTCCGGTCCGTGCTAATCATGTGACCGACAGTGACGGAATCTGCCCTCGGGAATCCCTATGTTCACCCTGTTCCTCATCCTCGCCGTACTGGCCGCCATGGTGGCGGGGGCGGTCCTGGCGGCCGGCCGATTCCGGGTCGACGACGGGGAGTCCGGCGGAGCCGTCGGCATCGTCGTGGCCCCCTGCGTCCTGGCCCTCTACCTCGGCGCGGCCGCCATGGGCGTGGTCATCGGCTGGGAGGGCTACAAGGGTGCCGAGGACGGGCTGATGGCCGAGGTCGGCTCCGCCCAGTCCCTGTACTGGAGCACGGTCGCCCTGCCCGAGCACGAGGCCGAGCAGGTCCGCGACCGGCTGCGCGACTACCTGGGCTCCGTGGTCGAGGACGACTGGCCCGCCATGGAGGCGGGCGAGGGCTTGAGCGCGGAGGGCGACGCCGCCTACGCCGACCTGGCCGCCTCGGTCCGCTCGCTGTCGGTCTCCGACACCGGTGACGGGCTGGACCGGCTCACCGCCCGCCAGGAGCTGAACTCGCTGGGGGAGGCCCGCCTGGAGCGCGCCGACGCCGCCACCGAGGGCATGCCGCCCGCGCTCACCGGCATCGCCGTGCTCTCGGCGACCGCCGTCGCGGTGCTGCCCTTCGCCATGCTCAAGCGCGGCTCCCGCGCCGCCTACTTCTGGGCCGGGGCGAACCTGGCGTTCGTGTTCGCCACGATCGTGCTGCTGTTCTACGTCGGCCACCCGTTCAGCGGCATCCTCGCCCACGACGCGGGAGGGATCGAGGAGGCCCTGGCCGGGTTCGACGCCATCGACCGGGCCCTGGCCTCCCCGATGTCCTCCTACTGAGTTCTCCCACCGCCCGCCGCTCCGGCTATCCGCGGCTCGCGCGGGTGGCGGCGCCCGCGGACGCGGCGGCGGCCACGGCCACGATGACCACCAGCACCGCCGAGGTGCGCATCGTCCCGAAGGCGGGGGAGACGGCCGTCCCGCCCCCGGTCATGTCCGCCAGCGGCAGGGTCGCGGCCACCTCCTCCACGGACTCCTCGCGCCGGGCGGCCGCCGGGGGCTCGTCCTCCTCGGCGGGGGAGGCGGGGTCCGCGACCCCGGGTTCCGGCGAGGCCGCGGGGTCGGCGGTCGGCTCCGCGCCGGGGGCGGGCGTCTCCAGCGGAGGCGCCGGCCGGGCCTGGGGCCCCTCGGGTGTGCGCGGCAGCCGCGGCTGCGGCTCCGGAACCCCCGGAACGGCCGGGGGCTCCTCCGCGGACGGCGGCTCCTCGGGGTCCGGCGGCCGGGGCGCGGGCGGCTCCGGCGCGGGCGGCCGGGGCGCGGGGGGCTCGGGCCGCGGCTCCCGCGGCGGGCAGGCCGGGGCCCGGCCGGAGTGGACCACCACCCGGGTGCCGTCGGCGCAGACCAGCACGTGCGACACGGGGGTCCGGCCGACCTCCACCTCGACGCGGTCGGGGGCGCTCACCGCGTTCACGCCCGGGGCGTCCACCCGCACCCCGCCCTCCCCGGCGGAGACCGACACGGGACCCTTCGAGACCACGGGGTCGGGGACGGCTGCCTGTGCCGCCGGGGCGCCGCCGAGCAGCAGCAGGCCCGTCACCAGGACGGCCAGGGTGCGGCGGGGGGACCTCATATCACTCCTCGTGCTCGTTGTATGACACTCGGAGATCGTACGGGGTCGGGGCGGCCCACGGGTCCGGAACGCGGCGGCCGGACGCCCGGGGGTTCCGGTCTCAGGGCGAGTGCAGCCGCAGCACCGCGTGCTCGGCCCAGTCCGGCGGCCGGGTCAGCCGGGACACCACCGCCATCGTCGCGAACGCCAGCGGGATCGTCCACGCCGCGGGCTGCGCCAGCAGCACCGTCCCCCACCCCGCCGGGGTCGGCAGCAGGATCGACCACCCCACCGCGCCGGTCGCCGTCACCGCGCCCACGGTCAGCCCCGCCGCCGCGCCCGGCAGGGTGAGCCGCCGCCACCAGATCCCCAGCACCAGCAGCGGGCAGAACGTCGACGCCGCCACCGTGAACGCCCACACCACCAGCACGTTGATGTCGATCTTCTCGGCGGGCAGCGCCAGCAGCACCGCCACGCACGCGCCCACCGCCACCGCCAGCCGCAGCCGCGGCACGCTCCCCCGGAACAGGTCGTGCGACAGCCCGCCCGCCAGCGCCAGCAGCAGCCCCGACGACGTGGACAGGAACGCCCCGAACGCGCCCGCCGCCACCAGCGCCGTCAGGATCGTCCCCGCCGACCCCGGCACCGCCTGCGCGGGCAGCACCACCGCCACCGTGTCCGTGCCCTGCAACAGCACCAGCTGCGGGGTCAGCACCCGCCCCAGCAGCCCGTACACCACCGGGAACAGGTAGAACAGGCCCAGCAGGGCGATCACCCCCACCGCCACCCGGCGGGCCACGCGCGCCGACGGGCTGGTGTGGAAGCGCATGATGACGTGCGGCAGCCCCATGCAGCCCAGCGTGATCGCCAGCAGCGTCGACCACGTCTCGAACAGCGGGAACCCGCCCGAGTTCAGCAGCGGCGTGCTCCACCGCTCCCCGCCCAGGTCCGGCAGGCCCTCCGGGTGCGGCACCGTCGCCCCCGCCGGGAACTCGTACACGGTGCCCGCCGCCACCGTGTGGTCGCCCTCGGCCAGCTCCACGCCCGTACCGTCCGGCGCGGTCACCGCCACCGGCGCGTCCAGGCCGAAGGTGGTGTCCACCGTGAACTCCACCCGGGTCGCCTCCGCGAAGTGCGTCCCCCACTCCGGGTGCAGGGCCTGCGCCCGCACGTCCGCGCCCGCGTGCGCCACCAGGTAGACCGCCGGGATCGCGATGAACAGCAGCTTGACCACGTAGTGGAACGCCTGCACGTACGTCGCCGAGCGCATCCCCCCGGCCGCGATCGACCCGCTCACCACCATCCCGGCCAGCACCACGCCCACCCAGTACGGCGTGCCGCTGACCAGCGCCAGCACCACCCCGGCGCCCTTGAACTGCGGCACCAGGTACAGCAGCATGATCACCAGCACCACGAACCCGCACAGCTTGCGCAGCCGGGGCGCGCCCAGCCGGTACTCCGCGAAGTCCGGCACCGTGAACGCGCCCGACCGGCGCATCGGCCCGGCCACCAGCGCCACCACCGCCACGTAGCCCGCGCAGAAACCCACCGCGTACCACATGGTGCCCAGGCCGTTCTTGAGCAGCAGCCCGGACAGGCCCAGCACCGAGGCGGCCGACAGGTACTCCCCGGCGATCGCCAGCGCGTTCCAGTTCGGCGACACCCGGCGCGAGGCCACCAGGAAGTCGGAGGTGGAGCGGGCGGCGCGCACCCCGTAGACGCCGATGACGAGGCTGGTGACCAGCACCAGGCCGATGGCCAGGACGGAGATCACGGCTCGGTGGGGTCCTTCCCGTCGGCGTCCGCGTGCGCGGCGGCCTCGGCCGCGGCCCGCTCCTCGGCCCGCTCGGCCGAGCGCACGTGCCACAGCGCCAGCAGGAACAGCAGCGGGTACACCGCCACCACCAGCAGCGCCCACGACAGCGGGATCCCCGCCAGTCGCGACTGCGTCAGCTGCGGCCACAGCGCGAAAGCCCCGCTCGTCCCGAACAGCAGCAGCGACAGCAGCCCCACCGTGCGCACCGCCGTCCGGCGCTGGCGGTGGAACAGCCGCCGCGCCGCCTCGGTGTCCACCGGCCCGGGGATCGGCAGCAGGTGCTGGGCCGGGCGGTTACCGCGGGCCAGCGCGATCCGGGTCTGCGGGCTGGTCAGCTTCTCCCGCCGCGGGCTCATGGGGCCTGCCGCGGGGAGCCGTCGGGTTCACCGTCCCGGGGCCGGGGCGTGCCCTGGGCGTTGGCGGCCCGCCCCAGCTGGTCGCGGCGGGCCGCCTCCAGCAGCCGGGAGCGCAGGTGCCGCCCGTGCCGGCGGCTCACCGGCACGTCCCCGGCCGGGGTGCCCGCCACCAGGCCCGAGGAGGACGTCACCCGCAGGTCGCGCACCCACGGGATGGCGATGAGGAACCCCCGGTGCACCCGGACGAACCCCGCCGACGCCCACACCTCCTCCAGGTACGACAGCGACAGCCGGATCAGGTGGCCGCCCTCGGCGGTGTGCAGCCGCACGTAGTCGCCCTGCGCCTCGACGAACTGCACGTCGTCGCGCTTGACGAACACCGTCCGGCGGCCCGTGTCGATCTGCACCACGTGCAGGTCCTCCGCCGGGGGCGCGGCCTCCTCGGGGCGGCGCAGCTGCGCGATCCGCCCCACCGCCTCGGCCAGCCGCTCCGGCCGGATCGGCTTGAGCAGGTAGTCCACGGCGCCGATGCCGAACGCCTCCACGGCGTGCGCCTCCGACGCCGTCACGAAAACGATCGACGGCGGGTCGGACATGACGCTCAGCACCCGGGCCACGTCCATCCCGTCCAGCCCCGGCATGAGGATGTCCAGGAACGCCGCGTCGATGCTCTCCACCCCGAGCAGGCGCACGGCCGCCGCGCCGTTCTCGGCCACGAGCACCTCCGCCACCTCGGGCATGTCGCCCAGCAGCGCGGCCATCTCCTGGCGGGTGGACGCCTCGTCCTCCACCACCAGGACGCGGAGCGCGGGCTTCACGGCGCCACCACCCCCCTGGCGAACCTCGGAACGCGCACGGTCACCTTGGTCCCTTCCCCCAACGCGGTCTCGATCACCAGACCGTACTCGGGTCCGTAGACGGCGCGCAGCCGCTGGTCCACGTTGGCCAGCCCGATGCTCCGCGATTCGGGCCCGGTCCCGGCGAGCAGGGCGCGCGCCAGGTCGGGGTGCATGCCGACGCCGTCGTCCTCGATCTCGATGACGCACAGCGGGCCCTCGCCGAACCCCGAGACGCTGATGTGCCCGCGCCCCTCCTTGCGCTCCAGGCCGTGCCGGATCGCGTTCTCCACGATGGGCTGCACCACCAGGAAGGGGATCGCCACCGGCAGCACCTCCGGGGCCATCCGCACGGTGATGTCCAGCCGGTCGTGGAACCGGGCCCGCTGGAGTTCGAGGTAGGTCTGCACCGCCTCCAGCTCGTCGGCGACCGTGGCGTAGTCGCCCTTCTCGGAGAACCCGTACCGCAGGTAGTCGGCGAAGTCCGACAGCAGGTGCCGGGCCCGGTCCGGGTCGGTGCGCACCAGCGCCGCGATGACGGCCAGCGCGTTGTGCACGAAGTGCGGGGAGATCTGGGCGCGCAGGGTGCGCAGGTCGGCGGCGGCGATCCGGGTGCGGGCCCGGCGCAGCGCCGCGTGGTCCAGGGAGTCCGCGACCAGGGCGGCCGCCGCCTCCACGTCGGCCTCGACCGGGTCGCCGGAGGCCAGCAGGGCGCCGGAGATCTCGTCGGCGACGTTGAGGGGGACGGCGCACACCGTGGTGCCGTCCTTGAGGCGGGTGCGCACGTTGCTGCCGTACTCGAAGACCTGGGCGAGCAGGGTGTCCACCTCCTCGGGCTCCGGGCGCCTGCCGTGGCCGGCCACCGGGCCGTCCAGGTCGGCCAGGACGACGCCCTCGGCGCCCAGGATCCGCCGCAGCCGCTTGGCGGCGGCGGGCACGCTCCTGCCGTGCAGCCCGTCCCGGAGGTCGACGCCCAGGGCGTGGACCTGGCGCATCAATTCGACGCTCGCCCGCGGCTCCGACGACTCGGGGCGGCGACGTCGGGAGGGGGACAACCACGACGGCCACCGGTACGACACAAGACGACGATATCCCAGCAAAGTGTGTCGGCGCTCACGTTGTCCGGGTCACCTTTCGGTCTCCGTGGGGATCTTCGCGGGGGATGTCGGTTCGGGCACGGGCCGGGCCCGCCACCCGTGAGGGTGACGGGCCCGGTGTGGGGAGGGGACCCGGGGCGGCGGCCGGTGAACCCGGAGGCAGGGTGCACCCCCGGTCGGGAGTGTGGCCGCCGATGGCCTCCTCGGATCCTCTGTGGTTCAGGGGCGGATTTATTGGGGCTGGAGCCCTCACGTGGATCGTGCGGGCTCCAGCCCTGGGCGGGCCAGGTGGGTCGGCCGAAGGCCGTCCGTTGAGGGTGGTGGTGGGCGACGGGTGGGTTAGGTGGGTCGGCCGAAGGCCGTCCGTTGAGGGTGGTGGTGGGCGACGGGTGGGCTAGTGGTCCGCCGCCTTCTCCGCGCCCGCGCCGGACAGCGCGCGGACCTGGATCTGGGCGAACTTCGCGAAGTCCTGCTCCTTGGAGGTGAGCGTGCCGACGATCGCGCAGAGCAGACCGATCGGCACCGAGAACAGCGCCGGGTTCGCGATGGGGAACCAGGAGAAGTCCGCGGTCGTGATGAGCGAGGTCTCGGCGCCGGAGACCACCGGCGAGAAGAACACCAGGCCCACCGCGGCGATCAGGCCGCCGTAGATGCCGGAGACGGCACCGCGGGTGTTGAAGCGCTTCCAGAACAGGCTGAGCAGGATCGTGGGCAGGTTGGCCGAGGCGGCGATGGCGAAGGCCAGGGCCACCAGGAAGGCCACGTTGAGGCCCTGGGCGAAGATCGCCAGGGTGACGGCGACGACGCCGATGCCGATCGCCGCGAGCTTGGCGAACCGCACCTCCTCGGTGTCGGTGGCCCGACCCCGGCGCAGGACCGAGTTGTAGAAGTCGTGCGCCAGCGACGAGGACGACGCGATGACCAGGCCGGCCACCGTCGACAGGATCGTCGCGAACGCCACCGAGGCGATGAGCGCCAGCAGCACCGCGCCGACGATCTCGCCGCCGAAGTACGCGCCGACCGACTGGGCCAGCTGCGGGGCGGCGGCGTTGCCCGCCGCGTCCTGGGTGGTGATCGCCTCGTGGCCCACGATGGCCGCCGCGCCGAAGCCCAGGACCAGGGTGAACAGGTAGAAGGTGCCGATGAGGGCGATGGCCCAGTTGACCGACTTCCGGGCGGTGACCGAGTCGGGCACCGTGTAGAAGCGGATGAGGATGTGCGGCAGGCCCGCCGTGCCCAGCACCAGGGCCATGCCCAGGCTGATGAGGTCGAGCTTGTTCCACAGGGTCCGGATGGGGTCGCCCGCGACCTCCACGCCGTAGCGCAGGCCCGGTTCCAGGAACGCCGCGCCCTGGCCGCTGGCGTCGGCCGCGTCCCTCATCAGGGCGCCGAAGTTGAAGCCGTAGATCGACAGGGTGAGCAGCACCAGCAGCCCGGCGCCCGTCATCAGCATGACGGCCTTGATGATCTGGACCCAGGTGGTGCCCTTCATGCCGCCGAAGGAGACGTAGATGGTCATCAGCATGCCGACGACCACGATGCCGACGATCTTGGCGGTCTCACCGGACATGCCCAGGTAGGTCTCGCCCGGCTGGATGCCCATCAGCAGGGAGATGAGGGCGCCGGCGCCGACCATCTGCGCGAGCAGGTAGAAGATCGACACGGTGACGGTGGAGACCGCCGCCGCGGTGCGCACCGGGCGCTGCTGCATCCGGTAGGACAGGACGTCGCCCATGGTGTAGCGGCCGGAGTTGCGCAGCAGCTCGGCGACGAGCAGCAGGGCCACCAGCCAGGCGACGAGGAACCCGATGGAGTACAGGAAGCCGTCGTAGCCGAACAGGGCGATCATGCCCGCGATGCCGAGGAAGGAGGCCGCGGACATGTAGTCGCCCGCGATCGCGAACCCGTTCTGGGTGGCGTTGAACCCGCGGCCGCCCGAGTGGAAGTCGGTGGCGTTGTGGGTGCGGCGGCTGGCCCACACCGTGATGTACAGGGTGGCCGCGACGACCAGGCTGAACAGCGCGATGGTGACGGCGCGGCTGGTGTCGCTGACCGCGGTGGCCTCGGCGGCGAGGTTCAGGAGAGGGGTGTTCACCGGTCCTCCGCCTTCTCTTCGAGGGCGTTGCGGACGTCGGCGGCCGCCGGGTCGAGGTTCTTACGCGAGTACGACGAGTAGAGGATCGCGATCCCGAAGGTCGTCACGAACTGGAGCACGCCGAAGACCAGGGCGAGGTTGAACTGGCCCAGGACGGGGGTGCTCATCAGGTCGCGTGCGAACGCGGACATGAACACGTACAGCAGGTACCAGGCCATGAAGGCCAGGCTCATCGGGAAGATGAACCGGTACAGCCGCTGCTTGAGCAACAGGAACTTGGGGTCGCTGTGCATCGCGATGACGTCGGCTTCCGAGAGCCCCCCGTTGAGAGGGGCCGCGGTCTCCTCCGCCGGGGGTTCGGGCGGTTGCTTCGTGGCCATGGTGTGGGTCGTACCTCCGGGGGATGGCGGGGACGGTGCGCTGGTAGGGCCGGGTCTCGTTACATCCGGATTTCTCGAATGTGACCTGTATTACCCGGCACTGTAAGGAGTCGCACTGCCCGACCAGGAGGGGGGACACGGCCGCGCGCGCCGAACGAGGACGTCGAGCGGCGAGCGGTCGCCCACCGTGCGACGAGCGGTCGCGGTGAGGGACGAACGGTCGGCCAGTGGTCGGCGCCGGTGAGGGGGATCTCCGGCGGGGGAGGAACGGCCCGTCCCCGGGGGGCGTTGTACCGTTTACACCGACACCGCCCGCGCCGTGCGCGGGCCAGGTCCTCTCGGACCCCGGACGAGGTGCGCCGTACCCGGTCAGGACAAGACGGCGTGGAACATCCGTTCTCGTCTGTGAGGTGTACCGATGGCCTGGCTCGTACTCGTCCTGTCCGGACTGCTGGAGACCGCGTGGGCGACCGCGCTGAGCGCGTCCAAGGGCTTCACCCGGCTGTGGCCGACCGTGATCTTCGGCGTCACCCTGGCCGGCAGCATGGCGGGGCTGGCCTACGCCCTGCGGAGCATCCCCGTGGGCACAGGGTACGCGGTGTGGGTGGCCATCGGCGCCGTCGGCACCGCGCTGGTGGGCATGTTCGTCCTGGGCGAGGGGTTCAGCGTGACCAAGGCGCTGTGCCTGCTGCTCATCGTCGCCGGGGTGGTCGGCCTCAAGCTGGCCCACTAGGCCCCTGGCCCCCTGATCCCGCTGAATCGTTTGCGCCCCCGGTGCCGGTCGTCCGGTGCCGGGGGCGCCGCGCCCTCACCCCTCGGGGAGGGCGACGCGGCGGGTCGCCGAGTACACGTTCATGGAGGTGCCGCGCAGGAACCCCACCAGGGTGATGCCCGCCTCCCGGGCCAGCTCCACGGCCAGCGACGACGGCGCCGACACGGCCGTGACCACCGGGATCCCCGCCATCCACGCCTTCTGCACCAGCTCGAACGACGCCCGGCCCGACAGCGCCAGCACCGTTCCGCCCAGCGGCAGCGCCCCCTCGCGCAGCGCCCACCCCACGACCTTGTCGACCGCGTTGTGCCGCCCCACGTCCTCGCGGACCACCAGCGGGCGGCCCGCGGCGTCGAACAGCCCGGCGGCGTGCAGGCCTCCGGTGCGGTCGAACACCTTCTGCTCACCGCGCAGCCGGTCCGGCAGCTCCGCGAGCGTCGCGGCCTCCACCCGCACCGGGTCGTCGGCCACCTCCCAGCGGGCCTGCAACCGGACCGCGTCCAGGCTCGCCTTTCCGCACAGCCCGCAGGAGGACGTGGTGTAGAAGTTGCGCTCCAGCGAGGTCTCCGGCACCGGCACACCCGGGGCCAGGCCCACGTCCACCACGTTGAACGTGTTGGACCCGTCCTCGGTCGCCCCGGCGCAGTAGCGGACCGCCCGCACGTCGTCGGCGGCCGCGGCCACCCCCTCGCCCACCAGGAACCCGGCGGCCAGGTCGAAGTCGTGCCCGGGTGTGCGCATGGTGATGGTGAGCGGCCGCCCGTTCAGCCGGATCTCCATCGGCTCCTCGGCGACCAGGGTGTCGACCCGCTCGGAGACGACCCCGTCCCTGATCCGCAGGACCCTGTCCCGTACCGTGACCCGCCCCATCGCCCCCACCGTCCTCGCTCGCCGTGCACCGCGGGAGGTGCGCGTTCACGCTACCCGGCGGCGAGGCGGTAGACACGCCCGTCGTCGGTGCGGTCGAGGCGGCCCTCGTCCACCAGGTACCGGCGCAGCGCCGAGGTGTCGTCGAAGCAGGTCCGCAGCAGCGCGTTCACCTGCTTCTCGTCGTAGTCCGCGCCCGGGACGAAGAGCCGCCGGGCGATCCGGTCCAGCACCTTGAGCCGCGTCTCCCGGCGCGCGGGCATGGAGACCAGCCGCCCGTCCCGGAACAGCTCGTCCACCGGGTCCCGCGGCTCGGCCGGCCGCTGGTCGCGCACGGCGGCGGCGAACGCGTCCGGCACCCACTCCACCCGGCCGTCCTCCTCCCGGATCAGCCCGGCCTGGGCCAGCCGGGCCAGGTGCCGGGCCGCGACCGGGCCCGCGGCGGCGACCTCCTCGGCGGGCACACCGGTGGCGCCGGCGACGACGACGCGGGCGTACAGCTCCAGGCGTTCGGGGTCGGCCAGGGCGGAGGCGATCCGGGCGGGGTGCGGCATCGGGGGCTCCCAGGGGTTGCGTTGCGGTCGTGGCGCCGCCGGCGGGCGGCGCAACCGCACCCTAAGCCGGGGCCGTTCCCGCAGGCCAGGGATTTTCCCGGGTGGCCGCGGGTAGCGGCGGATGGCCGTGGGCGTCCCGGGCGCGGGTGCCCCGGCCGCGCGGCTCAGGCCAGCAGCCCCTCCACGATCCGGCCGACCCCGTCCTGGTGGGCGGGCGGCGCCGTCCGCAGCCCCAGCGCCGGGTCCAGCAGGGCCGGGTGCCCGCTCTCCATCGCGTACCCGGCGCCCGCCCAGGACAGCGCGGGCAGGTCGTTGGGCATGTCCCCGAAGGCCACGACCTCCTCCGCGGACACCCCCCAGCGTTCGCACACCATGGCCAGGGTGCTGCCCTTGTCCACACCCTGGGCGCTCATCTCCAGCAGCCCGAAGCCGCCCGAGTAGGTCACCTCCACCATGCCCCGCACGGCCTGCGACGCGGTCTCGTGCAGGACGTGCACCGGGATGCCCTGCGAGCGCACCAGCAGTTTGGTGATGGGCCGGGCCCGCTCCAGCAGGGTGTCGGTGGAGTCGACCACCTCGCGCACCCAGTCGTTGGACACCCAGGGCTCCAGGTCGTACCCGGCGTCGTGGTAGAAGTCCGTCCCCGTCTCCACGCCGAACCCCACCCCGGGCAGGGCGCCGCGCAGCTCGCCGATGACCGTCCCGGCGGTGGCTGTGTCCAGCGCCCGCACGAAGGGGTCGGATCCCGGGATCTGCGCCACCGCGCCGTTGCCGCACAGCACCGCCGAGCAGTCGAACAGGGAGGCGATGTGGTGGGTGGTGCGCATCGGGCGGGCGGTGGACAGGACCAGCTTCACCCCGGCGGCCACGGCGGCGGCCAGGGCGCGGCGGTTGCGTTCGGAGACCCGGCCGTCGAGGCCGAGGAGGGTGCCGTCGAGATCGGTGGCGATGACACGGGGAAAGACCATGTGTCGGATTATGTCGGGCCCCGGTGACGCTCCGGAAGCGGATTCACGGCCGGACGGTGAGCGGCAGGACTCGGGGCCGCACCGCCGGGACGCGCTCCACCACACCGCCGCGGAACACGTCGTAGAGGTCGAGCGACTCCAGGTGCACGTACCCGATGTGGCAGTCGCAGCTGGTCAGCGGGCAGCCGCCGGGCCCCAGCCGCTCCCGGAACGACCCGTCGTAGAGGTTGCCCATCGGGGTGTCCACGAAGTGGCAGCGCCGCACGTTCCCGTCGCCGTCCACGGACAGCACACTGTCACCGGTCCGGCAGGGCAGGCCCCGGCTGGGGTGCGGGTGGCGGCTGTAGTGGAAGTGCGGGTCGAGCGCCTGCCAGTCGGCGGCCTCGGCGTCGGTGTAGGTCCGGCCCTCGGCGGCGTTCACCCACAGGTACACGTCCTCGGGCAGGTCGGCGCGCATCCGCCGGGCCGCCGCCAGGTGCCCGGGCTCGCCCACCACGCCCACGCTGAACCGCACCCCCAGCTCCACCAGGCGCCGCGCCTTGGCGAGGAACCGCTCGTGGGCGACCTGGCCCGGGTGGTAGGTGGTCCACAGCGCCACCGAGGAGAGATCGCAGTCGGCCAGCCACTCCACCCGGCCGCTCAGGTTGGTCTGGATCGCCACCCGCTCCACGTGCTCCAGCGCGCTCAGCCGGGCCAGCGCCGCGCGGTACCAGGAGCGCACCAGCCCCTCGCCCCACGGGGTGAACAGCACCGAGAACCGGGTGCCGGGGTCCGCGGCGGCCCGCTCGGCGATCCAGTCCTGGAACCGCTCCAGGGCGGCCCGGTCGGCGCGCAGCGTCTCGGGGCTGTCGCGGCGCTTGGCGAAGGGGCAGTACGGGCAGTCGTAGTCGCAGCTGGCCAGCGGCCCCCGGTACAGCAGCGTCAGGTGCGGCGGCAGCGGCCGCGCGGGCGCCGCCATCAGCGGGCCTCGTACTCGGCCATGAGCGCGTTCACCCGGTCGGAGAAGAACAGCGGCCCGACGGCGTCGGAGTGCGCCAGGCCCTCCTCGGTGAGCAGCACGCGCCCTGCCCCGCCTCCGGCCGCGCTGTCGGCCAGCCAGCCGCGCCGGTCCAGGGCGGCGAACAGGTCAGGGAAGTCCTCCCGCGGATGGGTGCCGAACCGGGACGTGTAGTCGGCGGCCGCCATGCCCTCGGTGCGCAGCAGCGACTGGAGCAGGTGGCGGCGGCGCCGCTCGTCGCCGTCCAGCAGGAAGCCCACCTCGGCGCGGGCGAAGTCGGCGGCGTCGCGGCCGATGTAGTCGGCGATGATCGACCGCACCTGCCCCACCCCCACCGCGTAGTCGAAGGAGTAGTGCGCGGCGGTGGTGTAGGAGCGGGCGCCGCAGCCCAGGCCCACCATGCCGTCGGTCTGGCAGCAGTAGTCGGGGCCCTGGGCCTCGGGGGCGTCGGCGCGGCGGAACATGCGCATGGACACCTGCTCGTAGCCGCGTTCGCGCAGGTGGTCGCGGCCCTGCCGGTACAGGCCCAGCCGGTGGTCGTCCCAGGAGCGGCCGCGGCGGCCCAGCCCGGTGAGCGGGCGCACGTACAGCGGGTAGAGGTAGACCTCCTCCGGGGCGTGCTCCAGGGCCGTGTCCAGGGAGTAGGCCCAGGTGCGCTCGTCCTGCCGGTCGATCCCGTAGATGAGGTCCACGTTGAGGCCGGCGGTGGTGTGCGCGCGGATCAGCTCCAGGGCCCGGTCGACCTCGGCGCGCTTCTGCGGGCGTCCCGCGGCGTGCGCCTCGGAGTCGATGAAGCTCTGCACGCCCATGCTGATCCGGGTGACCCCGCGGGCCTCCAGCACCGCGAGGCGGTCGGCGGTCGCGGTGGCGGGCGAGGTCTCCACCGACATCGGGACGGCGGCCAGGTCCACCCCGAACGCCGACTCCAGCACGTCGTACACCCGGGTCAGCTCGTCGGCCTCCAGGTAGGTGGGGGTGCCCCCGCCCAGGGCGGCGCGGGCGAACCCGGCGCCGTCGGGCAGGGCGGCGGCCACCGTGCGGGCCTGGCGCTCGAACGCGTCGAGGTAGGCGGCGACCTGTTCGGCGGGCGGGGTGGAGCGGGTGAACAGGTTGCAGAACCCGCAGCGCATCTCGCAGAACGGGATGTGCAGGTACAGCGACAGCGCCCGCACGTCCTCGCCCCGCCACAGGTCGGCCAGCGGGGGGCGCTCGGCGAACGGGCGGTAGGCGCTCTTGTGAGGGTAGGCGTACACGTAGGAGCGGTAGGGGGAGTCGGCGGCCACGGGCTCGGTGGCCGGGACCAGGGGCAGGGCCGTCACGCGGTCGCCTCCTCGGGCTCGGTGGTGGGCGGGGTGGCGGGTGCGGTGGTCGGCACGGTGTAGCCGTGCGGGAGGAAGAAGTGGGCGTAGGGCACCGTCCACACCACCTCGTGGCCGATCCGGTGCCCGACGTGCCCGTCCTCGCCGTAGGCGGTGCCGTGGTCGGAGCACACGATCGCGAAGCACGGCCGGTGCGCGGCCATCGCCTCCAGCAGCGGCGGCAGGTGCCGGTCGATGTACTCCAGGGCGGCGGCGTGGCTCTCCCGGGTGTCCCCGGCCTCCCGGGTCGCCCCGGGCAGGTGGAACCAGTTGGGCTGGTGCAGGGCGGCCGCGTTGAGCAGCAGGAACAGCGGCTGTCCGGCGGGCCGGGCGCGGGTGACCTCGACGGCCCGCGCCACCTGGTTCTCGAAGGAGTGCGGGTCGGCGACGCCGAACGACTCCTCCCAGTGGCTCTCCTGGAACATGTCGGGGATGACCGAGCCCACCGCCGACCGGCGGTTGAAGAACCCGGTGCCGCCCACACACGCCGTCCGGTACCCGGCTGCGGCCAGCCCCGAGGCCAGGTCGGGGGTGTCGAACGTCCACGTGCGCGGGGCGGTGGACACACTCCCGGGGAACGCGGCGGCGAACAGCCGCGGGTGCGGGCCGGGCGCGGCGGGGGTGGGCAGGAACCCGGCCAGCATCGCCAGGTGCGAGGCGTAGGTGAAGCTGCCCGGGGCGTGCCGCTCCTCCCAGCGCCCGCCCGGCAGCAGCCGGGCCAGGTGGGGGATGCGCCCGGCCGCGGCCAGTTCGACGGCGACGTCGTGGCGCAGGGTGTCCAGGGTGAGCAGCAGCAGGTCGTGCGTGCCCACCACGGCGTTCATGTCCGGGATCTCGGCGGTGGGGTGGGTGGGAAGGGTGGTGTCCATGGTGTCTCTCAGGATGCCCGGCCGGCCGGAGCGGACGGGACGGGGAAGCGGCCGGTGTCCAGGGCGTGCAGCTGCTCGGCGTAGGTGTCGCGGCCCTCGTTCAGCACCCCGGGGACGAGGTCGCCGAACGCGTTGACCTCGCACACCGCGAACGACCGCCAGCCGGGGGTGGCCAGCAGGTCCACCCCGGCGTGCAGGGTGGCGAAGCACCCGGCGGCGGCCTCGGCCACCGCCATCGCCGTCTCCCAGGCGTCGGGGCCGACGTCGGCCTTCAGGGCCTCCAGGTCGCCGCGGGCGTTGCCCAGGTGCAGGTTGGTCATGGGGGAGCGGGAGGAGCGCACCACCACGTGGTTCGCCTTCCCGGCGGTCACCACCACCCGCAGGTCGATGGTCTTCCCGGCGAACCCGGCCTTGGGCACCCACCGCTCCACGTGCAGGCCGTCGGGGGCCAGGGCATCCACGACGGCGGCGACCTCCTCCTCCGTGGTGTAGGTGCACAGCCTGAGGCTGTTGAACAGGGCGGGGCGGCCGTCCCCGTCCCGGGCCAGGTGCGCGGAGGTGACGGCGCGGATGCGGCCGCCCGGGGCGGTGGCCAGGGCGATCACCCCCGAGGCCGAGGACCCGTGCGCGGGCTTGACGAACACCCGGTGCCAGCGGTGCGCGGCCATGGCCTCTCGAACCTCCCGGTAGTTCCGGACCGGCGTGCGGGGCGCGGGCGGCACCGGCACCCCGGCGGCCTCCAGGCGGGCGTGGCAGCGGCGCTTGTCGCACATGGCGACCAGGTCGTCCACGTCCTGGAGCAGGTGCGCGCCGGGGGCCGCGGCGACCGCGTCGGCGAGCCGGGCCAGGGCGGCGCGGAACCCGGCGTGGTGGTCGCCGGTGCCCTCGGCCCGGTACAGGTCGGGGTCGTGGTCCCAGCCGCGCAGCAGGCGCTCGGTGGGGACGTCGCCGCCGGGGGAGTCCACCCGGACCAGGGCCCCGGCCGGGACCTCCACGGGACCGGCGGCCAGGTCGCGCCAGGGCAGCACGACGGGCTCGGGCCATCCGGTGGCTGCGGCGGCGGCCCGGAACAGCTCCAGGCGCCGGTTGCCGGGGACGCCGACCACGACCAGGGGGCGGTCCCGGACATCCGCGCGGATCGGCGTGCCGGTCATTCGGACACCGCCGTGCAGTGGCGGACCTCGGTCGTGTCGGGCACAGGGGTTCCTCGGCGGTGTTGCTCGGCGGCGGAGGGGCGCCGGTGGGGGACCGTGCGTTTCCACCTGGGGTTTCGGGGGTTCCAGGTTTAGCAGCCCCCGGCGACGTTCCGCCGTCCGGTGCTCCCTTGCCGCTCCGGGAGGGAGCGGCCCCGACCGGGGTCGGGGCCGCCGGGTTCGCGGGTCAGAACTGGTCGCTGCCGACGGCCTGGCCGATGGGGAAGGTGTGGCGGGACGCGGCGCAGATCGTCTCCAGCGCGTGGACGGGGAGGTCGTCGGTGGAGTGGCTGACGCGCAGGACCTGCACCACCCACTCGCCGGGGATGTCGAGCAGGTCGGCCTCGTAGGGGGTCGCCGGGCGCGCGGTCAGCGTCTCGACGGCGTGGTCGAAGCGGTGCCCCAGGTCCTCGATGGCGGCCTGGAGGGTGGGCAGCACGAAGCCCTCGCCGTCCAGGCGGGTGTTCTCGCCGACGTCCACGCGGAAGTAGGAGGTGGAGATCCGGACCGGGACGCCGTTGGCCCAGAACATCTTGCGGCGGGCGATCACGTTGTCGCCGGGTTCGACGCGCAGGCCCAGGGCGACGTGCTCGTTCGCGGGCTCCTGGCCGACGAACAGCATCTTGCGCTCGGGGTTGAGCCCCTGCTGCTCGGCTTCGGTGAGGTAGAGCGACTTGGAGCCCCGGGTGCTGGGCGGGGTCGGGAGCGCCCGCTGGACGAGCACGCGCGGTCTGGGCTCGGTGGGGCCGGTGGGCGCCCGGTGGTCGGGTTCGGCGGCTCCGGCCTTCTTCATCTGGGAGACCCGGCCGGGGGAGACGCCCAGGTGCCGGGCGATGTCCTCCTGGAGCATGCCGCCCTGCTGCGCCTCGATGATCGCGGCCCGGCGGATGCGGGAGAGTTCGACGCTCTGGCCCTGCAAGGTGGTCATGGCCGCTGACGCCGCGCGGGCTCTGTCCAGCGGGTCGGGCATAACGGCGATGTCGTGCAATGTCCTTGCATCCAAGGCGAATCCTCACTTCGGGGTGCTCCACGGTCGACTTTAGCCCCCCTATTGCGCCTGGTGAAAGGGTGGGTTACTGTCGTCACATGCGAGGGTTTAGCCCCTATAAAGCCAGCGGTCGAGTGCTGGCCCGTAGGCGGTGGAGCGTTCGGCGGTCACACCTCCAGTGTGCCCGACCCTGTTCGGCCCGAGCGTGGCACCGTGCGGTCTGGCTCGGCGGTCACGGCCGCGCGGTGTTCCTCACCCGTGGGCGTCCGCCGACCCGCCGCCACACCACCGAGACCACGGAGCAGGACATGGACAAGCCCGACTACGACCCGGCCGAGGACCCGATCCCGGACGACCTCACCGAGGAGGAGAAGAACGCCGTCCGCCGCCAGGGCGAGTTCCTGGCCTGGCAGCGCTCCGTCCTCGGCGACCGGCCCGGCGAGGGCTGACCGCCCCGTGAACGGGCGTCAGCGGCGTGCGTGGCGGATCCTCAGCCGTCCGAAACCCAGGGCACCCGAGATCCGGATCGTCGGCCCGCCACCCGCGCCGGGGCGCCGCGGAGGCCGGTACCGGGTGTCCTTCCACCCCGAGGCGACGCCGGGTCCGCCATCGAAGAGGTCACCCCCGCACCCTAGCCCCGGGCCATCGGCGCGAACAGGGGCTCACAGGCCGATCGCCCCGTCGATGCGCTCCCGGAGCAGGTCGGCGTGGCCGTTGTGGCGGGCGTACTCCTCGACCATGTGCAGCAGCACCCAGCGCAGCGACACCGCGCCCCGCCAGGAGTCGACGCCCTCGACGTCCAGGTCCGGGGCCCGAGCGGTGAACCGCTCGGCGAAGTCCACCTCGGCCCGCCAGGCCGCCCAGGCGGCCTCCGCGAGCCCGGGCTCGTCCCGGGCGCCGTCGAAGTCCCCGTCGGGGTCGGCCGCCGAGGCGAACAGGGCGGGCGCGTCCTGCCCGGCCAGCACCCGGCGGAACCAGCGACGCTCCACGTCCGCCAGATGGCGGACCAGGCCGAGCAGCGAGAGCGTGGACGGCTGGACCGACCGCAGCGCCAGCTCCGGCCCCAGACCGGCGCACTTCAGCCGGAACGTGGCGCGCTGGGCGGCCAGGACGTCGACCAGCATTGGCCGTTCGCCCCCGGTCGTCGGCCCGGCGAACCGGCGCTCGCCATCATCGCCGCCGAACAGCTCGGCCCTTCTGGTGCCCATGGTGGTCCTCCTACTCGGCGACGGCGGTGTAGTAGCGGATCCCGCCGTCCCACACCCGCGGATCCTGCGGGTGGGAGAGATCGACGTCCACCCCGGGCAGGGCGGCGCGCACCCGCGCCGCCGTCTCCTCCCCGAGGAAGTGGTGGTGCAGGTCCAGCCGCTCCAGGTGAGCGAACGCCGAGGCGTGCGCGGCGAGCGCCTGCCCGCCCTCGTCCGTCAGGTCGCCCAGCGACAGGTCCAGCACTCGCACCCGCCCCACCACCGGCGCGGCGGCCAGTTCCGGGATCCAAGCGTCCAGCCGCTCGACGTTGCGAAGCCCCAGGCGCCGCAGCCGCGGGAACACGTCCCCCGCCAGCACCGGCCCCAGATCGGCGGGCGCGGTCTCCCCGCCGTACTCCTCCACCCCCGTCCACAGCTCCAGGTGTTCCAGCGCGGGCAGGTCCGCTGCGCACACCTGCCGGACGACCTCCGGGCGCAGGGCGCCGCTCTGCACGGTCAGCTCGCGCAGCCGCTCGTGCCGCCCCACGTTCAGCGCCAGGTCCCCGGTGCCCCCGCGCACGGTCAGCGTCTCCAGCGACGGCAGCGCCGCCACCAGCGGTCCCAGATCGGTGTGGTGGATCCAGGAGATCTCGTTGTCGTCCTGGAGCACCTCGCCGTAGAACAGGTGCCGCAGCCCGGTCAGCCGCGGCGCCGACGCGAGCAGCGCCGCGAACACCCGGTCGGGGTCCATGGTGTGCTCGAAGTCGGCCAGGTCGCCCACGATCAGCGCGGCCACCCGCCCCGGGTCGACCTCCTGGCCGAAACGGGCGATGTAGGCGCCCGCGTCCTCCACCCGCTGATACTGGTGGTACCGCTCGGCCTGCGCCTTCCGCAGCCCCAGCGCGACGTCGTCGTCCAGCCGCAGCCGCCACGCGACGGTTTCGGGCGCCGCGACCGCGGCGGCCAGCCGGGCGTGCGGCGGGTAGGGGTCGGGGACCGGCCGCCCGGAGCGGACCAGGCCCTGGTACTCGTGGTCGACGGTGTCGTACCCGGGGAACTCCACGACCGGCAGCCCGCCGAACCCGGTCAGCAGTTCTTCGTTGGGCCGCAGGGGGTCGCGCACAGTGCTCCTACTCGAAGACCGCGGTGCAGCGGTACGGTTCGCCGGTCCAGGTGCGGGGCGAGGGGTTCCCTCACTCCGTCACCGACGGGTAGAGCCACTCGCCGTCCTGGAACTGCCGGTCGTCGATGTGCACCTCCACGCCCGCCTCGGCGAAGGCGGCGCGGACGCGCGCCTCCATCTCCTCGGACATGTAGTGGTGCTCCAGGTCCAACCGCCCCAGCCCCCGGAACACGGGGGCGTCCAGGAGCACCTGCGCGCCCTCGTCGGTGAGGGTGCCCATGGACAGGTCCAGGGAGCGCACCCGCTCCACCACCGGCGCGTCGGCCAGGGCGCGCACCCACTGGTCGGTGTACTGGGCGTTGAGCAGCCCCAGGTGGTTGAGCCGCGGGAAGGCCTCGCCCGACAGGGTCCGGGCCAGGTCGTCGGGGGTGGTGTCGCCGCGGTAGTCCTCGACACCCAGCCACAGCTCCAGGTTCTCCAGCTCGGGCAGCTCGGAGGCGTCGATGCCGCGGGCGATCCGGGCGGGCAGGCCGCCGCTCTGCACGGTGAGGCTGCGCAGCGCGTCGTGCCGCCCGATGTCCAGGCCCAGCTGGCTCTTCTCGTGCATGTAGGGGTCGCCGGTGCCGCGCACCGCGAACTCGGTCAGGCCGGGGAACGCGGCCAGCACCGGCGCCAGGTCGGGCTGGTGGATCCAGGAGATCTCGGACTCCTCGGCGACGATGTCCCCGATGAACAGCGCCTCCAGCCCGGTGAACGCGGCGCCGTGCTCCACGAGGGCGTCGCGTGCCGGGGTACCCGGTTCCTGGGTCTCGGAGGACCCCGCCGGGCCGATCACCATGGCCCGGACCAGGGAGGTGTCCGCCTCCTCCACGAAGGAGGCGAAGTACTCCCGGAAGTCCTCCTCCGGCTCGTAGCTGTCGACCCCCAACCGCCAGGCGTAATCGCGCACGGTGCGCAGCGCGGCGAGCCGCGCCAGCGGGTCGGGGGCCGGGCGGCGGTTGTACCGCTCGGTCGTCGAGGCCATCCCCTTGGGGGACACGTATTCGAACACCGGCAGTCCGGCGAAGGTGCTGAGGTGGTCGCCGACCATTGACATCACTCCTGGTGGAGAGGGGGTGGATGGGACATGTGTAGCAGCCCGCGGTGACGGATGGGCGTACGGGGCCCGCCCCCTATTCGGTGACGGAGGGGTAGAGGCGGTCGCCGCCGCCGTCGAGGCGTTCGCTGACGTCCACCTGTGTTCCGGTGTCGGCGAAGGCCTCCAGGACACGCTTCTCCATGTCCTCGGTCATGAAGTGGTGGTGCAGGTCGAGGCGGCGCAGACCGCGGAAGCCGGGGGTGTCGAGCAGGATCTGCGCGCCCTTGTCGGTGAGGGTGCCCGAGGAGAAGTCCAGGGCCTCCAGCCGGTCCAGGATCGGGGACCCGGCCACCGCCTCCACCCACAGGTCGGTCCGTTCGGCGTTGCGCAGCCCCAGCGACCGGACCCCGGTGTGCACCCGGCCCTCCAGCAGCGGGGCGAGGTCGGCCGGGAAGGTGTCGCCGTTGTAGTTCTGCACGCCCAGCCACAGCTCCAGGTGCTCCAGCGCCGGGTAGCGGGAGGCCAGGACCTGGCGGGCCAGATCCGCGGGCAGACCTCCGCCCTGGAGGGTGAGCGAACGCAGGTGGGCGTGCTCCTCCACCGGCAGGGACAGCGCCCCCGTCCCCCGGATGCCCAGCCGCTCCAGCCGGGGGAAGGCCTCCAGGACCGCCGACAGGTCGCCGTGTTCCAGCCAGGAGGCCTCGCACTCGTCGTAGGTGGCGTCGGCGTAGAACAGCGACCGCACCCCGGTCCACCGCGGCGCCGTCGCCAGCAGCGCGTCCCGGATCGGCTCGGGTTCCATGACGTCCATGGTCTCCTCGTGGTTGCCGATGACCAGGGCCGTCACGGCCGCGGGGTCCACCTCGGAGCAGAACCACTCGTAGTACCGCTGCACGAAGTCCTCGCCCCTGCGGGGTTCCCAGCCCTCGGCGTCGCGCAGCCGCCACGCGAACGAGGCCGGGGTGCGCAGGGCGGCGAGCAGCGGCAGCGCCTCGGTGAGGCCGCGGCGGCCGCCCGGGTGCTTCTCGGCCCACTCGCGCTGGGCGGCCATGCCGTCCGGGGAGCGGTACTCGAACACGGGCAGCCCGCCGAACTCGGTCATGTGGGCGTTGAACGTCATGGGTTCCTCGGGAGGTGTGGTGCGCTGGGAGGAACCAGGAATAGCAGAACCCGGCGACGAACGCGGCGGATCAGTCCCGCGCCGTCGGCAGCCGCTCCGCGCGTTCCGCACGCCCGTCCCGGGCCTCCCGGGCCTCCCGGGCCGCCCGCGCGTGGCAGCCCGACGCCACGGCCTCCTCCAGCATCCGCCTCAGGTTCGGGCACTTGAGCACGTCCCCGGACTCGCACGCCACCGCGTGCGCCACCATCTCCCGGGCCGCCCGCAGCCGCTCCAGCCGCTCGTCGAGTTCGGCCAGGTGGTCGGCGAGCGCCGCCCCGCGCCGTTCGGCGTCGGCCCCGCCCAGCTCCCGGATGCGGTCCAGGCTCATCCCGGCCTCCTGCGCGCTCAGGACCAGCGCCACCTGCAACCGCTGCTCCGGCGCGTACCGGCGCTGCCCGCCCACCCGGCGGACCGGCTCCAGCACCCCCATCGCGTCCCAGTGCCGCAGCACGTGCGGGCCCAGCCCGAACTCCGCGGCCAGATCCCCGATGGACAGTTCCCCGGTGCCCGAGCGTCCGGTACCCGGCTGCCCGGTGCCCGACCGGACGGTGTGCGGCTTCCCGTCGTTCGACTTCCCGGTGCTTGACCTCATGTCCACATGAAGTTCCACACTGGGCTCCCGTGTCAAGGGGCACGGGACGGGAACACCCGCAAGAGGGGGACGACCATGGACGAGGACACCACACGGGTCCGCGGCGACTGGAACCGGATGGCCGCCGGATACGACCGCGGCGAGCGCCTCCAGAGGCTGGTCATCGGCGACACCCGGGCGCGGCTGTGCGGCCGGGCCCGCGGCCGGACCCTGGAGGTGGCCGTCGGCACCGGCCACGACCTGCCCTACTACCCCGACGGGGTCGAGCTCACCGGCCTGGACCTGAGCCCCGCCATGCTCGGCCTGGCCCGCCGCCGGGCCGCCCGGCTCGGCCGCCCGGTCACCCTGGTGGAGGGCGACGCCCAGGACCTGCCCTTCGCCGACGGCGACTTCGACACCGTCCTGTGCGCCCTGGCCCTGTGCGCGATCCCCGACCAGCGGCGGGCGCTGGAGGAGATGCACCGGGTGCTGCGCCCCGGCGGGCTGCTGCTGCTCGTCGACCACATCGAGTACACCAAGGCCCCCTGGCGCCGACGCGAGGCCCGCAAGGAACGGCCCCGGCGGCTGCCCCGCGCGGTGGCGCGGGAGGTCGGGTTCACGGTGGACCGGTACGACCGGACCGCCCTGGGGTTCGTGGAGCGGGTCGTCGCCCACCGCCCCGGGCCGGGGGCCGGGCCTGGAGCCGGGCCGGGGGCCGGATCGGGAGAGGAGGGATCGATCGCCGGGTGACACGCGGTGGCGTGGCGGGACATCCGCGCCTCCCCGGTGTGAGAGTGGTGACATGGCCACACACAGTGAACTGCGCGATTTCTGGGAGCGCCGCCTCGAAGGCGACTGGACCGAGAGCGGTGTCGGCTACCGCGCCCTGGGGCGCCCCTTCAACACCTGGATGTACCGGGTCCGCGAAGAGGTGTTCCTGCGCCAGGTGGGACGCCTGGGACTCATCGACCCGAGCGTCCTGGACGTGGGCAGCGGCACCGGCTTCTACGTCCGGCTCTGGGACCGGCTGGGCGCCGCCGACGTCACCGGCTGCGACATGACCGACGCCGCCGTGGCGCGGCTGCGCGAGCGCTTCCCCGACCACCGGTTCGTCCGCCAGGACGCCGCCGACCTCGACGCGTTCGAGAACGCGTCGTTCGACGCCCTGTCCTGCATGGACGTCCTCTTCCACATCACCGACGACGACCGCTACACCTCCGCGATCGGTGAGTTCGCCCGGGTGCTGCGCCCCGGCGGGACGCTCGTCATCTCCGAGAACTGCCTCCAGCGCCCCGAACAGCGCGGCGAGCACCAGGTCAACCGCACCCTGGAGTGGATCGCCGGGACCCTGGACAAGGCCGGGTTCGACCTGCGCCTGCGGGTGCCCATGCTGGTGCTGATGAACGCCCAGGTCGACGCCGCCGCGCCCTGGCGCAAGGCCTGGGGCGGGGCGCTGCGCGCCGCCACCCTCACCGGCCCCACCGGCTGGCTGGCCGGGGCCGCCCTCTACCCGCTGGAACGCCGCCTGGTGCGCGGCCGCCGGGAGAGCCCCACGACCGAACTGCTGATCTGCCGCCGCCGCGGCTGACGGCGGCTGACGGCGATCGGCCGGGTGCTGACGCGTGCGGCGCGACTGATAGGGCGCTGACAGGCGATCGGCCGGGTGCTGACGTGTGCGGTGCGGCTGACGCGACCGGCTCGCCGGGTGCTGACGCGTGCGGCGCGACTGATAGGGCGCTGACAGGCGATCGGCCGGGTGCTGACGCGTGCGGTGCGGCTGACGCGACCGGCCCGCCGGGGGCTGGCGCGTGCGGTGTGGCTGACAGGACGCTGACAGGTGGCCGCGCGGGAGCTGACATGGGGCGGTGCGGCTGACAGATGGCTGATCGGAGGCTGACGAACGGCTGACACGTACCGGACACGACGGGGTGTGCCGACCCGGGCGGGTGTCGGCGCGTTACGGTGGGGGTCCACCTTGTGCCGGTAACGGTGTTCACGGGGACCGGACGCCCGGCGCGGCGGACGTCCTGCTCGGGAGGCGACTGTGCGACGCTCCACCATCAAGTCCGCGGTCAAATGGGGGCTGCTCGGCCTCCTGACGGCCCAGATCGCGGTGGCGGCGACCCTCATGGGAATCAACCACTGGCGGCGCAAGGTGCGCCCGCACCGGGCGTTCTTCCCGCGCACCGCCCCCGAGGCGCTCCCCGTCGGCGACACCACCGCCACGGTGTACACCTACGGCGAGGACCTGTACGAGGACATGCTCGCGGCGATCCGGGGGGCCCGGCGCCGCATCCTGTTCGAGTCCTACATCGTCAAGGACGACCGGGCCGGGAACGACTTCAAACAGGCGCTCATCGAGGCGTCGGTGCGCGGAGTCGAGGTGTACGTCATCTACGACGGGTTCGCGAACCTGGTGGTGCCCCGGTCGTTCTTCGACTTCCCGCCCGAGGTCCGGGTGCTGCGCTACCCGGCGTTCCGCCCCGGGGTGCTGCTGCTCAACGTCCGCAAGTCCGGCCGCGACCACCGCAAGATCCTCACCGTCGACGGGGAGGTCGGGTTCGTCGGCGGCTACAACGTGGGCTCGCTGTACGCCACCGAGTGGCGCGACACCCACCTGCGGGTGAACGGCCCGGCGGTGTGGGAGCTGGAGAACGCGTTCGTCGACTTCTGGAACGCCAACCGCGGGCTGCGCCTGCCCGAGCTGGGCATGCTGGGCGACCCGCAGTGGGACGCCCGGTTCCGGGTCCACCGCAACGTGCCCGAACAGCTCATCTACCCGATCCGGGCGATGTTCCTGGAGGCCATCGACCGGGCCAAGGACCGCGTCCTCATCACCCAGGCCTACTTCATCCCCGACCGGGAGCTGCAACGGGCGCTGGTGGACGCGGCCGGGCGGGGCGTGGACGTCAACATCCTCATCCCGGAGAACTCCAACCACGTGCTGGCCGACTGGATGGCCCGCGGCCAGTACTCGGTGCTGCTGCGCGGCGGGGTGCGGCTGTGGCTGTACCAGGACGCCATGGTGCACGCCAAGACGGCGACGGTGGACGGGCGGTGGAGCACCATCGGCACCGCCAACGTCGACCGGCTGAGCCTGACCGGCAACTACGAGATCAACGCCGAGATCTTCGACGAGGGGGTGGCCCGGCACCTGGAGGAGGTCTTCGCCAACGACCTCACCAACGCCCGGGAGCTCACCGAGGAGGAGTGGCGGTGCCGCCCGTTCGCCGCCAAGTTCAGCGAGATCATCCTGGCCCCCTGGCGACCCTTCCTCTGAGACACGGCTGCCGAGAACCCGGCCGGAAAGGGCCCCGAACATGGCGTTCGAGTTCGACTTCGACGACCCGTCCCTGAATGCCGCGCTGGCCCTGCACGAGCGCCAGGAGCGCCAGGGGCCCGGGTCGCGGGCCACCACGGAACTGCTGCTGACCCTGGCGGGCCCGCTCCCGGAGCGGCCGCGGGTGCTGGACCTGGGCAGCGGGACCGGGGCGGCCTCCCTGGTGCTCGCCGAGCGCCTGCCCGGGTCGCGGATCACGGCTGTGGACATCTACCCGCCGTTCCTGCGCGAGCTGGAGGAGGCGGCCGCGGCGGCGGGCGTCGCCGACCGGATCACCGCCCGCGAGGGGTCCATGGAGTCGCTGGACGACCTGCCCGACGGGTCGGTGGACCTGGTGTGGAGCGAAGGGGCCGCCTACCACATCGGGTTCGGTGAGGCGCTGCGCTCCTGGCGGCGGCTGCTCTCGCCCGGGGGCGCCCTGGTGGTCACCGAGTGCGGGTGGGTCACCGACGAGCCCTCCGCCGAGACGCGGGCGTACTGGGACGCCGCCTACCCGCTGCGCACCACCGCGGAGAACGTGGCGGCGGCGACCGCGGCCGGGTACACGGTGCGGGCGACCTACCTGCTGCCGGACTCCGACTGGCTGGAGGCGTACTACGCGCCGCTGGAGTCCCGCGCGGAGCAGTCCGACCCGGGCGATCCGCACGCGGCCGCGGCCGCCGAGGACGTGCGCCGCGAGGCGGAGCTGTACCGGGCGCACGGCGACGAGTACGGCTACGTGGGGTACGTGCTGCGCCCCGCCCGCTGACCCGGTCCGGGTGGTCCGGACCGAGCGGTCCGGGTCGGCGCGGCCCCGGGCCGGGTGATCCACCTCGGGCCGCAGGGTCGGCGGGCCGGTGGCCGATCCCGTGCCGTGTCCGCTGTGACCTCTCCGCCGGCCGCGGAAGGGCCGCGGTTCGGGTTGGCGGAAGCGGGTGGGAGTCGATGAGGGCGGCCGTCCGGCACGCCGTTCGGGCGTTGATGCTCCGGCCGTCGGAGACAGGGGCGTTCGCCTTGGCGTGGCCGCTCCGCGGTGGGCTGCTTGCCCAGGTAGGCGACGGCGCGGCTGCTCGGGCCGGTGTGGCGTTCGGCGATGGCGCGGCTGCTCGTCCGGGGTGGGGCCGGTCAGTGGTGGCGCAGGTGCTCGGTCCAGCGGCGCGGCCGTTCGCCCGGACAGGTGGTGGTGTGGGCCCTCGGCGGTGAGGTCACCCGCCCGGGTGGGCGGTGGCGCGGTTGCTCGTCCGGGGTGGGGCCGGTCAGTGGTGGCGCAGGTGCTCGGTCCAGCGGCGCGGCCGTTCGCCCGGACAGGTGGTGGTGTGGGCCCTCGGCGGTGAGGTCACCCGCCCGGGTGGGCGGTGGCGCGGTTG
>NZ_JBJJBV010000063.1:0-27012 GCF_045446735.1 Nocardiopsis protaetiae | reverse complement strand
ATCCGCCGATCTCGGGGCTTCCTCCCGGCGCACACCGGTCCGGTGTGCGCCGGGAGGAACCATGCCGGGGCCGTGACCGGGAGGCCGTGTCCGAGGCGCCGTGACCGGGGGATCGGGGCCGGAACACCGTGACCGGAAACCGTCACCGCGCGGTGTCGGGCGAAGCGCGGCCCGGCCACCGGACGCCCCCGCGCCCCCACGTGTATAGGTGACCGTCACCGACGCGAACGCGGGTACCCGGGCACGAGCGTTGACGGCATGAGCACTCCAGCCGACCGCACCACTCCCGACCACCCCGGCCCCACCCACACCACTCCCGACCGCACCGATCCGGGTCGCACCGGCCCCACCCGCACCGCCCCGGACCGCACCGCCCATGCCATTCCCGGCCGCACCACTCCCGCCCCCGACCGTCCCGGCCGGCTCGCGCGGGGCACGATCCTCGCCGCGGCCGCCCTGACGATCATGGCGCCGGCCATCATCGCCCCGAGCCTGCCCGCCATGGAGCAGGAGTTCGCCGCCCAGCCCGGGGCGTCGCTGCTGGTCCGCCTCGCGATGACGGTCACCTCGCTCGCCATCGCCGTCAGCGCCCCCTGGTCCGGCCTGCTCGCCGACCGCATCGGGCGCCGCCCCCTGCTCGTGTCCGGCCTGCTGCTGTACACGGTCGGCGGCACCGCCGGGTACTTCATGGCCGACCTGGTCCCGCTGCTGGCCACCCGGGTGCTGCTCGGCGTCGCCGTCGGCGGGATCATGACCGCGGTCAGCGCGACGATCACCGACTGGTACGACGGGCCGGAGCGGGCGTCCTTCCTGGGGCTCCAGCAGGCCTTCGCCGGCCTGGGCGGCGTGGTGTTCCTCCCGCTGGCCGGGGTCCTGGCCACGGTCGGGTGGCGGGTGCCGTTCTGGCTGTACGGCGTGGCCGCGCTCGTCGCCCTGTTCGCGTTCCGGTCCGTCCGGGACCGAGCGCAGGACTCCCCCGCCGCGGCCCCGGGAGCCGCGCGAATGGCGACCGGGCGGGTGGTCGGTGTCTACGTTCTGGCCCTGGGCGCGACCCTGGTCTTCTACATGGCGCCCACGCAGGTCCCGTTCCTGCTGGAGGGCCTCGGCGTCGGCCCCGCCCTGGTGGGTGTCGTCGTCGCCGGAAGCACGCTGACCAGCATGCTCGGCGCGCTGGCCTTCCCCGCCCTGCGCCGCCGCCTGGGCTCCGGCCCGGTCACCGCGGCCGCCGTCGCGCTCCTGGGTGCGGGCTGGCTGGTGGTGGGTGCCACCGGCACGGTCTCCGGCGCCGCGGTCGGGCTGCTCATCGGTGGCGCGGGGGTCGGGTTCGCGGTCCCGAACCTCACCCTGCGCCTGTCCGAACTCGCCCCGCCGGCCTGGCGCGGCCGGGTGCTCGGCGGCCTGGTCGCCGCCGTCTTCCTCGGCCAGTTCCTCTCCCCGCCGGCCGTCCATCCGCTGGTCCGAACCGTCGGTGCCGACGCCGCCTTCACCTGGGCCGGGGGCGCCATGGCGGTCGTCGCGGCCATGCTGGCGATCGTGCCGGTGATCGGGGCGGCCGCCGGGGCGCGGGCGGCCAGGGCGGGCCGGTGAACGGCCGCGGGGACCGTGCCACCCCGGCCATCCGTGTCACCCGGGCCACCCGGGCCATCCGTGTCACCCGAGTTCGGGCAGGCCCTTGAGCTGCCTGCGCGAGGAGATCCCCAGTTTGCGGAAGATGTTGCGCAGGTGGGCGTCCACCGTTCTCGGGCTGAGGAACAGGCGCCCGGCCACCTCCTTGGTCGTCGCGCCCTCCGCGACCTGGCGCGCGATGTGCATCTCCTGCATGGTCAGCCGGTCGTAGGTGTGCTCCGACCTGCTGCGGGCGACCTCCCCGGTCGCGCGCAGCTCGTCGGCGGCCCGCCGGGCGAACGCCTCCATGCCGATCTCCGACAGTCGGCCGTGCGCGGCCCGCAGGTGTTCGCGCGCGTCGCGGCGCCGGCCCTCCCGGCGCAGCCACTCCCCGAACCGCAGGTGCGCCCGCGCCAGCTGCGGCGCCGGTCCGCCCGCCAGGCGTTCGAGGGCCTCCCGGTGGTCGTCCTCCGCACCGCCGACCAGTGCCCGCGCCCCGGCGGCCACACCGAGGGCGTAGTCGGTCCCCGCCGCCCGGGTGCGCTCTTCCAGGGCCTCCAGCGCCGACTCCGCGGCGGCGTCCTCGCCACACCGGACCGCGGCCTCCACCAGTTCGGGCAGCGCGATGCCCACAAGGTAGAGGTCGCCGCCCGCCACGGCGCGCGCGGCCCCGTCCAGGGCGGCCGGGTAGTCGGCCAGGCCGTTGTGCAGCACCGCGGTCGCCCAGTGGACGTTGTCGGTCAGCTGGCCGGTGCCCCGGCTCCGCACGTCGGCGAACAGCTCCAGCGCCTCCTCGCGGCGGCCGCGCATCGCCGCCAGGTGCACCCTCGGGTACAGCTGCGGCACGTCGCCCAGGGCGTCGGCGATCGCCTCCTCCTCGGCGATCTCGGCCATCGCGCGCCCGAAGTCGCCGGTGAGGACCGCGGCCACCGCCACCTGTGACAGGCCGAGCCGGACGGTGACCGGCGACCCCGTCTCCCGGCCGGACCGCACCAGCCAGTCGGTGACCGAAGCGTGCAGGTCGAGGTCCCACAGTTCGCCGGCGAGCACGGTGGTCAGGCCCGCCACGCGGGTCCAGTCGGCGCCGTCGCCGGTGAGCACCCGCCGCAGCGCCGGGATGCCCGCGCGGTGCCCCTCGGTCCTCAGCAGCACTAACGCGTCGAGGAGGTCCGGTTCCCGCGCCGCCGGTGGTGCGAAGGAGCGGGCGGCGTCGATCACCCGGTCCGTCACCCCGGCGGCCTGGCCGACGGCGAGCCCCCGCTCCAGGGCGGCCACGAGGCACGCGCGTGAGCGTTCCGGGTCGATGGGGGCCAGCCGCCGCGCGGCCCGCAGGACGAGTTCGGATCCCGTGGCGGCACCGTCCGGGCCCCCGACGAAGGCGGCCTCGCCCCGCAGCAGGTCGACGGCGGCGTGCTCGGTCTCCTCCAGTGACCCGGCGTCGATGCTCGCCAGGAGGTCCGCGGCCGTCCCGGCCTCGCCGGCTTCGAGTGCGGCCCGCGCGGCCACGATCGTGCGCCCGGTCCTCCTGCCGGGGTCGGGGGTGAGCTCCGCCGCGCGTTCGAGGAACGCGGCGGCGGCCGCCGCGCCCCCGCGTGCCCGCGCCCGCGACGCCGAGGACTCCAGTTCCGCCGCGACCTGTTCGTCCGGCCCGACGGTGGCCTGGGCGCGGTGCCAGGCCCGGCGGTCCGGTGCGTTGACGGGGTCGGTGGCCTGGGCCAGTGCCCGGTGCGCGGCCAGCCGCCGTTCCGGTTCGGCCGCCCGGTAGACCGCCGAGCGGGCCAGGGGGTGGCAGAACCTCACGCGCGTGTCGAACCGCACCAGGCCGGACGCCTCCGCGGCGGTGGCGACCTCGGGCCGGTCGATGTCCAGCAGGCGGGCCGCCGCCCGCACCGGCCCCGGGTCGCCGGTCGGGTCGGCGCTCGCCAGGACCAGCAGCATCCGCGCGTCCGGGGGCAGGTCGGCCGCCCTGGTCTGGAAGCTCCGCTCGATCCGGCTCGCGACGGGGGTGGGCGTCGGCGGCGCGAAGCCCCCGGCCGTGGGGAGTTCGATCAGGGCCAGCGGGTTGCCGCGCGCCTCGGCGAGGATGCGGTCCCGCACCCGCTCGTCGAGCGTCGCGGTCCGTACCCGGGCCAGCAGGGCGCGTGCCCGCGCGTCGTCCAGGCCCCTGAGCCCGAGCCCGGGCAGTTCGTCCAGCTCACGGGCGGTGTCCTGGTCACGGGCGGCGAGCAGCATCGCGATCGGCTCCGCCGCGACGCGCCGCGCCAGAAAGGCCAGCGCCCGCGTCGAGGCGGTGTCCATCCAGTGCGCGTCGTCGACGAGGCACAGCACGGGGCCTTTCTGGGCGGCGGCCGCCAGCAGTTCGAGCGTCGCGAGGCCGACGCGGAACGGGTCGGGTGTGCCGTGGGCCAGACCGAACGCCACCCGGAGGGCGTCGCGGTAGGGGGCCGACAGCTCGTCGAGGTGCTCCAGCACCGGCACGCACAGCTGGTGCAGCGCCGCGAACGGCAGCTCCGCCTCGAACTCTGAGCCGGAGGCCCGGATGATCCGGACATCCTCCGGTGCGGCGTCCTCGACGCGGTCCAGCAGCGCGCTCTTGCCGATGCCGGGCTCGCCGCGCAGGACGAGCACACCGCCCTCACCCCGTCGCGCGGCGCCGAGCAGGGCGAGCAGGCGGTCGATCTCGTCGTGCCGGCCGACGAGGGAGCCGGGGGGCGTCGTGGGCATGGCCCCCAGCCTAGGCGGGGGCGCCGGAGTAGGTGCGAACTAGGTGATCGTCACCGACGCGAAGGCCGGCCCGGCCACGCGAGTGTGGTGGCGGGACGAACCAAGAGACCACCGTTCGGAAGAGGAGCTCCGATGATCTACCACGGCATTCGATTCACCGTTAAGCAGGGCGTGTCGGAAAAGGACCTGGAGGCGGCCTTCGAGAGCCTGCGCAATCAGGGCCGTGTCATCCCGTCCGTCACGTCGTTCGTCGTCGGCCCCGACTTCGGCGGGGAGTACGAATACGGCGCCGTCTTCGTGATCGGGGACCTCGCGGGCTACGAGGAGTACATGAACCACCCCGCGCACCTCAACACCGACCGGGTCGGGCTGCCGCTGCTCGACCGGTTCGCGTCGTTCGACATCACCGACGACCCGGACCCGGAGGTGGGGGCGAAGATCGCCGAGATCCACCGCAAGCGCTACTCCGAGATCCCCGACATCGCCGAGCTCGTCTCCGACCTCGGCGAGTACACCGGCAGCGCCGCCCCCGGCAGGCACGGCGACTGACGCACCGGCCGGGGCCGGCGCGTGCGGCGCCGCGGTCTAGCGGGAGGCCAGCGGGCTGACGAGGAGCAGCCCGGCCCCCGTGGCGGTGCCCGCGCCGATCCCGGTCAGGCACAGTTCCTGGAGCGCGTCGCTGTCCCGCACCACGGCCTCCCCCGTGAGGTGGTAGCGGGCGGGCCTGCCGCCCAGGCGCTTCCACTTCGCCGAGATGAGGTCCAGCGCGCCCGCGAACTTGTCGGCCAGCCAGCCCTCGAACTCCTCCTCCGCCAGCGGGACCCGCTTGCCGCGCGGGCGCGCGCCCTCCTCGGCGGGCCCGGTGGCGCGCTGGGCGGTGGGCGCCGTGATGAGCTCCCAGCGGACGTTCTCGCCCTCGGGGTGGCGCGGCAGCGGGTGGATCGCGGCGGAGGTGGCGCCGGGGACCTTGCCCCAGGCGGGGGCGGTGTCGGAGCTGACCACCAGCGTGCTCGGCGAGGTGCGCGCCCACAGCACGCGGGAGTCGGACTCGGGGTCGGGGTCGACGGCCTTGCGTACGGCCCGCCCCATGGCCGCCCACTGGTCCATGCCGGTGCTGCGCGCGGGGTCGAGGTTGATGCGGGCCAGGTACAAGGGGTTCCCCTCCAGGGTGTCCCGCCTGAGCGGGGACGGTGTTCGATCGGGGGCCGTCGGGGTTCCTCGGGCCCGGGGTGGAGTTCCCACTTTACGAGGCGCGGCCCCCTGACCGGCCCGTCCCGGCCCAGCGCACCCCCGCCCCGGGCGGCGCGGGGAAGCCGTTGGACGAGGTCCCGGGCTTCGCCGCGCGCCAGGACTCGCGGTACGCGGACCGCGGCGCGGACGGGTTCGACGTGTCCGCCGCCCTGGCGGTGGCCCGCGCGACCGGCCTGGCCCGGGGTTGCCGGGCCCGGGCCAGGCCGGCCGGTACCGGGCGACCGTGAGGCGGGCCCGCCGCAGAACGGTCGCGCTCCTGGGCGGGGGTCCGGCCCTCGCCTCGGCGGCCTCCGGTGCGGCCGGGGAGCGGCACACCCGACTCCTGGCCTTTCCCACCGCGGGAGAGAGCCCGTGGAGGTCGTCGCGGACGGCCTCCCGAACGTGTCCGCGAGGGACCTTCACGTGCCCCCCGCGGACGGGCACCACATCCTGAACGTGCGGGACGTGGCGGCGTGGCACCCCTGACCGTCCTCGGGTGAGCCCGCGCGGGCGGTCCGGGTGCGCGGACACGGGACGGAGTGCCCGAAATAGGCGTTCTGCACTCCTTGTGGGGATACATCGCTACGCATAGCATCACCCCGACCCCACCGGGTCACCGATCAGTTCAGCACCCCTACCCCCGGGAGCCCCCGCATGCTGAGACGTATCCTCACACCCCTGCTCATCACGCTGAGTGCGCTGGCGATGACTCTGACGGGTGTCGCGCCCGCCAGCGCGGCGCCCGCGGAACAGGCCCGAACCGCGGCCCAGACCGTCCTGTACTACGACTCCAGCCAGGCCGCGGAGTACACCTCCGCCGTCGCCACGGCCGTGAGCGTGTGGAACTCCAGCGTCACCAACGTCCGCCTGGCCCCGGCCCCCGCCGGTCGGCACGCCGAGATCCGCATCATCGCCGACAACGGCTGGCCGCGCGCCCACCTGGGCCCGGTGCGGCCGGGCGGGCAGGTCACCGTCTGGATGGGCCGCCAGGGCACCGCCGAGGGCTACAACGCGGTGCGCATCGCCGCGCACGAGCTCGGCCACAGCCTGGGCCTGCCCGACGTCAAGCCCGGCCCGTGCTCGTCCCTGATGTCGGGTTCCACCGGCGGCGTGAGCTGCACCAACCCCAACCCGAACGCCGCCGAGCGCGCCCGGGTCGAGGCCAACTACGGTGGCGGCCTGGCCGGTCAGAGCGTTCCCGACGGGCGGATCCTGGTCGACCGCGGCTGAGCGGTGACACCGCTTCCCGGTCCGCGGACCCGAGGCGCCGGCCCGCTCGCGCGGGTCGGCGCCGACCCCTTCGTGGGGCAGGTCCGGAGGATCGGGAGCCCGAGCGGGACCATGGTGAGCGCCGCGATGCGCACCCAGGCCGCCTGTTCGGCCGTGGTGAAACGGACCCGCACCGGGGGTGTGTGCACGGGCGGCGCCCCGTCGGCGGGGTGGGAGGCCATGGGGACCCTTTCCGGAGCGGGCGGTCGCGGGGCACGGCGGTGGGGAACGCCCGGCCGGTGAAGCCGGCACCGGAACGGGGCCACAACCCCTCCCGCGCACCGTGTCCGGAGTCGGCCACGGCGGCGCCCCACCCCCGCCGTGTGCCGTACGGGGAGCCGCCTTCTACACTGCGGCGATGCGCACCGTGTTCATGTTCCCCGCCACCGGTCGGGACGAGACCATCGCGATGCTCGACCGGCGCCTGCCCGCCCAACGCGATCCGTGGATCATGGAGGACGCCCTCTACATCGACGTCGACGACGAGCGGACCGGGTACCTCTTCCGGGACTGGGAGCCCGAGGACGTGGCGGTCCTCAACACCGCCCTCGGGTACCACCCCGCCTGGGCGCTCCAGGTGGACGTCTCCGGGCGCGTCGACGGCACCGCCGAACTCCACCGCCTGGCCGCGCTGCTGCTCCAGCACGGTGGTGCGGCCTTCGACGACTACTCCCGGCACGCGTGGACCCTGCGCGAGATCGAGGACGGAACCCTCGTCGACGGCCTGCGCTTCTTCGACTTCCGCGCACACCACGAGCGCTGCGCCGCGTCACGGAAAGGGCTGACATGACGGACGCGCACACCACCGGGTACACGGCGGTGGACCACGGCCGGGTCCGCGTGCTCGTCGGCGCCGAACGCGGCACCTACCCCTACGCGAACTCGCTGCTGGTGCGCGGCACGGAGTCGACGGTGCTCATCGACCCGTCGCTCTCGCTGGTCGGCTCCCCGCCGCCCGCCGACCTGGTCCTGGTCAGCCACGCGCACGAGGACCACATGGCGGGGCTGGCGGACCACCCCGCCCCGGTCCGCGTCCACGGGCACGACCTCGAAGCGGTGCGCTCGCCCGAGGTGCTGATCGCCGGCCTGGGCCTGGAGCCCGGGGAGGCCGCGGCCGTCGAGGAGGTGTACCGGGACCGGTTCCACGTGCGCGGGCGTCCCGACGCGACGGGGTTCGCGGACGGCGCCGTGTTCGACCTCGGGGGGTGCACCGTGACGGTCGTGCACCTGCCCGGGCACACCGCGGGCCACTGCGGTTTCCTGGTCGAGCCGGACGGGTTCCTGTTCGTGGCGGACATCGACCTGAGCTCGTTCGGCCCCTTCTACGGCGACGCGGGCAGCAGCCTGACGGACTTCGAGGCGTCGATGCGGCGCTGCCGGGAGATCGACGCGCGGTGGTACGGCACCGGGCACCACAAGGGCGTGATCGAGGGCGCCGGGGAGTTCCGGAGCAGGCTGGACGCCTACGCCGCTGTGGTGGGCAGGCGCAGCGCCGCGTTGCTGGACCTGCTCGCCGAACCCCGGACGCTTGAGGACATCGTCGCGCACCGGCTGGTCTACCGCCCGCACGTCGAGGGCCCGCACGTGGTCCCGGTGGAGCGCCGGACCGCGGTGCGGCACCTGGAGGTGTTGACGGGTCGGGGGCTGGTCGCCGAGGTGGAGCCGGGGCTGTTCCGCGCGGTCGGCGGCCCGGCCGGCGGCACTGTCGGCGGCGCCCCCGCCTGATCGTTCCGGCGGCCCTGCCGCCCGTCCCCACCTGCGACGGGCCCGGTGCACGGGGGGTGCCCACGCCCTGCCGGGAGGGCGTTTTACCGTGAGGGCATGACGAAATACGCGCGGATGTACCGGCTCGGATTCACCCCGTGGGAACGTTATGGCGCCGCCGGCGGAAGACAGCTCGGCGGCCTGATCGACCGGGAGACCGAAGAGCGCCCGGGCGGGCCCGGCCGGGCCCTGGACCTGGGCTGTGGGCGCGGGCAGTTCACCCCCGAACCGGCCCGGCGCGGCTGGGACGCGGTGGGCCTGGACTTCGTGCCGGAGGCGATCGAGGCCGCCCGGGCCAAGGGCCCGGCGGAGGTCACCTACGTCGTGGGGGACGTGACCGACCTGCCGTCGGCCGGCCTGGGGGTGTTCGACCTCTTCCTCGACATCGGCTGCTTCCAGGGGCTGACCCCGCGGCAGCGGGCCGCGGAGGGGCGGGGGGTGACGGAGCTGGCCGCACCCGGGGCCACCCTGCTGATGCTCGCCTTCGGGCCGTCCCGCTACCGCAGACTCGTCGAGGGCGTCTCGCGGGCCGAGGTCGAGGCGGCGTTCCCGGGCTGGGAGCTCATCTCCGCCGAGGACGCCGACCCCGCGGGCCTGGGGTGGCCGATGAACCGGACCTCGCCGCAGTGGTACCGGTTCCGCCGCACCGCCGGGTGACGGCACCCGCCGGACGCCGGTGCCCACCGAATGACAGTGCACGCCGAATAACGGTGCACGCCGAATGACAGCGCCCCCCGCATACACAGCGCACGCCCGATGACAGGCAGCGGTCCGCCGCCCTGACCCCGCCACCGGCCGTGCTCAGGGGACCGCCCGGGTGCGGGACCCGGGGGCGAGCCGGTCCAGCTCCGCGCCGATCGCCTCGCGCAGGCCGTCGTGCCGCGCACCGAGCGCGTACCGCTCGTCGCTCCACCGCTCACGCGGGTACAGCCACACGGGCCGGGTCACCAGCTCGGCCGGCTCCCAGTCGAACCGCGGCCACACGTGCGCGTGCAGGAACGGGTCGGCGTTGCCGAGGATCTCCAGGTTGACCCGCCGGAAGGCCGGGTCCAGCCGGGCGCAGGCGCGTTCGACGGCCTCGCCCAGCACGTCCATGCCGGACAGGAACGCCCGGCGCGCGCCCGCGGACAGCTCGGAGAGCCGCCCCACCGCGGGGTCGTCCGTCAGGAGCACCGAGTACCCCGGCAGGAACTGGACGTCCCCGATCACCGCGAACCCCGCCTCCAGCCGGCGCAGCACCGTGGGGTTCTCACCCCGCAGTGCGCTGCCGATCCGGTCCCCGCGCCAGTCGTCGTCCATGACGGGCATGGTCGCACACCCCCGGCCGGGCGCCGGAGGGCCGCCCGTACCCTGGGAGACGGCCGCCCGGACCGGGGTCGGCGGAGCGGGTCCGTGTCGAAGGCGCGGACCGGGGGCGGGCCCACGAGGGGGAGGACGCGGATGCCGTACGTCGAGGCGTCGGTGCGCAGCAGGCAGTTCGTGGCGGCGGCGCGGCGGGCGATGGCGCGCGGGGGTGTCGCGGGTGCCTCCCTGCGGGCGGTCGCGGCCGAGGCCGGTGTCCCCCTGGGCACGCTCCAGTACGTCTTCCCCTCCAAGGAACTGCTGCTCAAGGCCGTCATCGAGGACGTGGTCGAGGAGGCCGCGGACCTGCTGGCGGAGGCGGTCGAGACCGACCGGGGGCTGGCGCACGCGATCCGGCAGGGGTTCGAGGCGTTCTGGTCGCGGCTCGTGGTCGACCGGATCGACACGCAGATCATGCAGTCCGAACTGCTGAACTACATGCTGCGCACCCCCGGGCACGCGGACCTGGCGCGGTGGCAGTACCGGCGCTACACCGACATCGTGGCCCAGGGGTGCCGGGAGGCCGCGGCCGCGGCGGGCGAGGTGTGCGCGGTGCCGTACGACCGGCTGGCCCGGCTCGTCCTCTCCTCCATCGACGGGCTCACCCTCCAGTACGCCTGCGATCCCGACGAGGCGCGTTCGCGCGAGGACCTGGAAACCGCCGTCGAGATGGTCCTGGCCGTGGCGCGGATCCGCCCGGCCGGGGCGGAGTGACCGGTCACCTTTCCAAAAGGGGGGTTGCCCCTCGCGAGCAGGGGCCGCTACCTTGCAATCAAGTCATACGACTGACTGAATTCAGGCGGCGGGGAAGGACCCAGAACCCATGACCGAGCACGAGCGGAAACCTGAGGGCACACGGGCGACCGTGGCGATCGTCGGCGCGGGCCTGTCGGGACTGGTCGCCGCCCGCGCCCTGCACCGCCGCGGCATCGACGTGGTCGTGCTGGAGTCCGCCGACCGGGTCGGCGGCCGCGTGCTGTCCGAGACCTCCGCGCTGGGGTCCCGGCTGGACCTGGGCGGGCAGTGGATCGGCCGCGGCCACCACCGGATCGCGGACCTGGCCGAGGAGCTGGGCGCCACCCGGTTCCCCATGCGCACCGGGGCCCTCCCCCGGCTGGTCGACGGGTCCCGCCGGGTGTCGCCCGCCTCCCCGGCGCTGTGGCCGGCCGGTATCGCCCTGGCCGCCGCCGGGGTGCTGGCCCGCGTCAGGACACCCGAACGCTGGAACGCGGTGACGGTCGACGCGTGGCTGCGCCGGGTCCCGGGCGGCACCGCGCGGCGGCTGCTCGAAACGGTGGCCGGGGTCGCCTGGACCGCCGACCCCGACCGGTTCTCCGTCCACGCGATGCTCCGGATACTCCGCGGACAGGGCGGGCTGCGGACCATGCTGGCGACGCGCGGCGGGGCCCAGGACTCCCTACTCGTCGAGGGCATGGGGACGGTCGTCGATCGGCTGGCCGCCGAACTCGGACCGCGGGTGCGCACCGGCCACCGGGTCGACGCGATCGTCCGCGACGGCACCGGTGTCACCCTGCGGACCGCGGCTGGCGGGGTACGCGCCGCCCGGGCCGTCGTCACCGTTCCACCGCCGGTCGCCGCGCGCATCGCCCACGAGCCCGCGCTGCCGCCCGCGCGGACCGCGCTGGAGCGGAACACCTACATGGGCTCGGTCCACAAGGCGATCGCGGTCTACGAGCGGCCGTTCTGGCGGGAGCGGGGCGGCGGCGAGCTCATCTTCCTGGACGGGCCCGGCCGCACCGTCTTCGACACCACACCGCCCGGCGGGCCGGGCCACCTGTGCGTCCTCGTCGGGGGTCCGCGGGCGCGCGGGTTCAGTGCCCGGGAGGAGGCCGAACGCCGCCGGGCGCTGCTCGCCCCGCTGGTCCCGCACCTGGGGTCGGGGGTCCTGGAACCGGAGAGCTGGCACGAGAAGGCCTGGCACCTCGACGAGCACGCCGGGGGCGGGTACATCGCGCTGCCGGAGCCGGGGACCGCCGAGGGCCTGCCGCCCCTGCCGTCCGCCCCGGTCGGCGGCGTCCACTGGGCGGGCGCGGAGACCGCCGCCGAGCACGCGGGATACCTGGAGGGGGCCGTCGCCTCGGGCGAGCGGGCGGCCGAGGAGGTGGCCGCGGCGCTGGACCGGGTGTGACGGGCTACGCCGCCGGTGATGCGGAGACCCGCCCGGGACCCATGACATAGGTCATGGCCGCACCGCGCGGAACGGGGAGGAAGCCCATGATCCGTGACACTGGGTAACGCCCCGGCTCCGGCCTACGTTCGAAGCATGAACCACAACGACGTCCGCCACCTCCCCCCGCCCGCCCCGCGACCACTGCGCCGAGGACCGCGCCCGGCCCCGCCCGGAGTGGAGTACCACCGCGTCCTGGCCGGGGAGGAGCGCCGCATCGGACGCGGCATCCTCGCGATCGCGCTGGTGGTGGGCGGGATGTACGCCTTCAACATCGCCATCTCCGTGGCCACCGGCCTCATCGATGTGCGGCTGGGCCGGACCCCGCCGACCCTGGGCGGCACCGACTTCACACCGCTCTACCACGCCTCCAACCTGGTCTCGATCGCCCTGCTCGTCCCGTGGAGCATGCTCGTCCAGCGGTGGCTCTACGGGGTCCGGGGCGCCTCGCTGCACTCCGTGCTGTCGGGCTTCCGGTTCGACGTCTTCGGCCGGGCGCTCCTGATCATCGGTCCCGTCTGGCTGAGCGTCTCGCTCATCGGCCTGCACTTCCTGCCCGTGGAGCAGGGGGAGTTCTCGTCGGCCTACCTGGTCGCCATCTTCGCCTCCGCCCTGCTGTTCACGCCCCTCCAGGCGGCCGGGGAGGAGTACGGCTTCCGCGGACTCGTCTTCCGGGTCGCCGGGAGCTGGGGCCGCGGACCGCGCACGGGTCTGGTCCTCGGCACCGCCGTCTCCAGCGTGGTGTTCGCTGCCGTGCACCTCTCGGCCGACCCGTGGTTCAACGTCTGGTGCCTCTCTCTCGGCGTCGCCTTCGCCGTCATCACCTGGCGCACCGGAGGCCTGGAGATCGCGGTCGTCATCCACGCCCTGAACAACACGCTCACCGCCCTCCTCCTCAACGTCCTGCACGCCGACCAGGGGGCCGCGCTGGAGCGGTCGGCGGGCACCCTGTCCCCCGCCGTACTCATCCCCAGCGCCGTCGTCCTCGCGATCGCGGCGGTGGTGTGGCTGCGCACCCGCGGGACGGGGCCGGCCCTGACCCCCGGGGAGGCACGGCCCTCCCGGGTCCCCCGGGCAGAATGAGGGGCATGAGCGATTGGCCGCTGATCGGCGCACGCAGGTTCGAGGCCTACGCGCGCTGGTCCTCCTACCTGGCCGTCTCGATCCCGGTCGGAACCCTGCTGCGGAGCATGGTCGAGGCCGGCCGGCCCGCCGCCGCGCCCTCCGTCATCCTGTGGGGCGCGGCGGCCGTGCTGTGCCTGGCCCTGGTCAGCGGGAACGTCCTCGTCACCCGGTGGAGCATGGACACCATCGTCGGGCGCGCGCGGCGGCTCCCCGCCGCCGGCGTGATCGCGTGGGTGGTGGTCCTGGGGGCCTTCGTCGCCGTGGCCTTCGTGGTCCCCCTGCCCGCGATGGGCGTGACGGTCGCGGCGGCGATCGGTTCGGCCGCCGCGAGCTTCGCACCCGCCCTCGACGCGCGCCGGGTCCTGCTGCTCAACGCGGCACTCCTCGCCCTGGCCGTCCCGCTCCTGGGCGTCCGGGACCCGGCGCTCTGGGCGGCCGGGGCGGTCGTGATCACCCTCGCCCTGTGGATCTGCTGGCTGGGTGCGTGGACGCTGTGGGTGCTGCGCGAACTCCAGACGGCGCACGAGGACCGCGCCCGGCTGGTGCTCGCCGACGAGCGGCTGCGCATCGCGCGCGACCTGCACGACGTGTTCGGCCGGAGCCTGGCCGCCATCTCGGTCAAGAGCGCGCTCGCGTCGGAGCTCGTCGACCGCGGCCGCGGTGAGCACGCGGCCCGCGAGCTCGGCGAGATCCGGCGGATCGCCGAGGAGGCGGGCACCGAGGTCCGCCGCGTCGTGCGCGGCGAACTGCGCACCACCTGGGACGACGAGGTGTCGGGCGCGCGGTCGCTGCCGGCGTCCGCGGGCATCGTCTCCACGGTGGAGGGCGACCCGGTGCCCGAACCCTGCGCCGAGGCCTTCGGGTGGGTCGTCCGCGAGGGTGTCACCAATCTGCTGCGGCACTCGGAGGCGACCCGGGTCTCGCTGACGACCGCGGTCGGGGACGGCCGGGCGCGCCTGACCATCACGAACGACGGCGTGTCCGCCACCGGCTCCGACGCCGACGCAGATGCCGGGACCGACGCCGGGACCGACGCCGGGGACGGGACGGGCCTGCGCGCCATGTCCGAGCGGATCGGCGCGCTCGGCGGACGCGTCACCGCGCGCCGCGACGGGGACCGGTTCCTGCTCGACGCCACGATCCCGCTCCCGGAGGAGGACCCCGCATGACCCGCATCCTCGTCGCCGACGACGAACACCTCATCCGCGACGCCATCGCCGGGCTGCTCGACCTGGAGGACGACTTCGAGATCGTGGGCCTGGCGGCCTCGGGCGACGAGGCGCTGGCGACGGCCCTGCGGGTGCGCCCCGACGTGGCCCTGCTCGACCTCCAGCTGCCCGCGCCCGACGGCATCGAGGTGGCCCGGCGGCTCGCGGCCGAGCTGCCCGACTGCCGCTGCGTCATCGTGACCTCGCACGGGCGCCCGGGGTACCTGAAGTCGGCACTGGCCGCGGGGGTGCGCGGATTCCTGCCCAAGACCGTCTCCTCCCGCACGTTCGCCCAGGTCGTGCGCGATGTCGCCGCCGGCGGCCGGTACGTCGACCCGGTGCTGGCCGCCGAGGCGATCAGCGCGGGCGACTCCCCGCTGAGTCCGCGCGAGTCCGACGTCCTGGCCCTGGCGCGGGACGGGGCACCCGTCGAGGAGATCGCCCGACGGGTGTCGCTGTCCCGGGGGACCGTGCGCAACCACCTCGCTTCCGCCATCGGCAAGCTCCACGCGTCGAACCGGCACGAGGCCGCGCGGATCGCCGCCGAGCACGGCTGGATCTGACCCCGGCCGGAGGACACGTTCGGTCCGAAGAACCGGTCGCCCCGAAATCCGGCGGGCCCGAGAACCCGCAGGCACGGTGCCGTCCAGACACAGCGCCGTCCGTCCCGGGCCGGTCGGCTCAGGGGCGGCGGGCGGGCAGGCGCAGCCCGTGGCCGAACCGGAAGAGCGGGTCGGCCGTGTCGAACGGCACGTCCTCGCGCGCCGCGGCGACGGCCGCGTCGGAGCGGGGCAGGTCGAAGGGCAGCCGCCCGGACACCTCCGCCCGCCCGGACACGGCGTCGAGCAGCACGTCGTCGTCGACCCCGAACGTGCCCACCAGCGTCACCCCGGGCAGCGCGGCGAACGGGGTCAGCACGGCGGCGCGCTCCAGGAACACGTCGACGACCACCGGGACGGTCCCGGCCAGGCGCCGCACGTGCCGGACGGTCTCCTCCGGGAACTCCAGGCTCCCGGAGTGGAAGGCGGCCTCCAGGGTCCCCTCCGGTTGGGGGTCGAAGGGCGCGGCCAGCCGCAGGATCGCGAGGTCGGCCTCCTCCGCGTTGTCCACCGGCACCGCGTAGCGGGCCAGGACCTCGCGGTCCACACCCTCGGCGTAGACGCGCACGTCCGGCCCGAGGCGGACGGTGCCGCCGGTCAGGGCGACGACGGACGCCGCCTGCGCCCGGCGGGCCAGCGCGAGGTTCGCCGGGGTGGCGACGCGCTCCCGGACCTGCTCGGGGTCGGCCGTCCCGGCCGCCGGGTCGTCGAGCAGGCCCAGGCGCTCCTTGTCCCGGAGCACCCGCCGGACGGAGGCGTCCAACCGCTCCTCGGTGACCAGGCCGCGGTCCAGCGCCTCCAGGACGAGCGCCGGGTCGTCCTCCCCGCCGAGCTGGTCGACCCCGGCCTCGAACAGGCGCGCGACGCGTTCGACCGGGGGCAGGTCCAGCAGGCCCCAGGCGCGCACCGGGAGCTCGATCCCCAGCCGGGGCAGGCGCATGCCCGTCACGATGTTGAAGTCCGTCACCACGGTCCCGTCGAAGCCCAGCCGGTCGCGCAGCAGGTCGGTGATGACCGTGCGCTGGAAGGCGAAGCCGACCTCGTCGTGGTCCAGGCCCAGCGGCGCGGCGTAGCCGGGCATCATCATCGCGACGCCCTCACCGATCGCGGCGGCGAACGGCAGCAGGTGGTCCTCGAACCGGCCGCCGGGGTAGACCGTGTGCGCGCCGCGCTCGAAGTGGGCGTCCTCGCCGCCCTGCTGCGGCCCGCCGCCGGGGAAGTGCTTGGCCGTGGCCAGCACGCGCTGGTGCGCGCCGCCGCTCTGGAGCCCGCGGACGAAGGCCCGGGTCATCGCGGCCGCGTGGGCGGGGTCCTCCCCGAAGGTCCCGGCCACGCGTGCCCAGCGGGGCTCGGTGGCCAGGTCGGCCATGGGGTGCACGGCGATGTGGACGCCGACCGCGCGCAGCTCGGCCGCCATCATCCGGGCGACCTCCTCGACCAGGTCGGGGTCGTGGGTGGCGGCCAGGCCCAGGGGCTCGGTCAGGGTGCTGAAGCCGCCGCCGCTCTGGCTGGTCTGGACGTTGCGCCCGCGGCCGTGGGTGGGGTCCGACCCGACCGTGAGCGGAACGCCCGAACCCGAGCGGGCGGCGATGGCCCGGACGGCCTCGCCCCAGCGGACCAGCTCCCGGACGCCGGGCGCGTTCATCAGCCCGAAGGCCCGGACGTGGCGGTCCAGGAGCAGTTCGGTGGTCGGGGTGAAGCCGAACGGGGACTCGTCGTCCGTGCCCTCCCAGGGGGTCCCGTCCGGGTTGACGGTGACCCGCGCGACGAGGAGGGCACCCGCCTTCTCCTGCACGGTCATCCTGGAGAGGAGGGACTCCACCGCAGGTGAGAATGGGTGCGGGGTGGTCGCGGAGGGCGCGGGGGCAGGGGTCTCGATGGTGGACATGCGCTCACCCTAGCGGGATCGGACCCCGAAGACCTAGTATTCACTAGGTATTACCTAGTCGCCACTAGGTATTCAACTCCGGGTCCGGTCGGAGTCCCTACGCTCGCGGCGGGCGCTCCGGTGCCCGGTCGCAGTTCACCCCCGGTCCGAAGGGATCCCGCCGTGCCGCCCACCCCGCCCAGTCCCCCTGCCCGCCCGCCGGCACACCCGTCGGCGCGCCCGCCGGCGCGCGTCCCGATGTCGCGCATCTACCTGCTGGCCCTGGTCGAGCTCGCCTCGCTCGGCCCCCTGGCCACGGCGCTCGTCATCTCGCTCTCCCTCAAGGTCCTGGAGATCGCCCCGGAGTCCAAGGAGGCCTCACTCGCCCTGGTCACCACGGCCGGAGCGGTCACCGCCCTGGTCTCGAACCCGGTCTGGGGCCACCTCTCCGACCGCACCCGCTCCCGGTTCGGCCGGCGCCGGCCGTGGATCGTCTCCGGGGCGGTCCTGGGCGCGGTGAGCGCGGTCCTCATGCTGCTCGCGCCGGGTGTCGGCTGGCTGGCCGCGGCCTGGGTGCTCGGCCAGGCCGGGTACAACGCCTCGCTGGCGGCGCTCAACGCGATGCTGGCCGACCAGGTCCCCGAGGAGCAGCGGGCCAAGGCGTCCGGGGTGTTCGGCGCCTTCGGGTTCCTGGGCCTGGTCCCGGCGATGCTGATCGCGGCGGTGTTCGCCGAGAACCTGGCCGTGGTCATGCTGGCGATGCCGCTGGTCTCGCTGGCGGTCGTGGTGGCGGTCTGCGCCGTTGTGCCGGACGTCCCCGTCACCGCGAGTGGGGGCAGGGCGGCGACCCGGGCGGGCGGGATCGGGGACGTGTTCCGGGCGTTCCTGTTCAACCCGCTGCGGGTGCCGCGGTTCTCGCTCGTGTGGGTCCAGCGGTGCGTGATGCAGTTCGGGTACACGATCGTGGGCACGTTCGGGCTCTTCTACCTGATCGAACGCCTGGGGATGGCGCAGGGCGAGGCCGTGTCCCTGACCTCGATGGCGACGGTCGCCGGGGCGGGGCTGAACACCGCGGCCGCCTTCGCCTGCGGGTACCTGGCCTCGCGGCGGGGAAACTACGGCCCGTTCATCGTCGCGGCGACCGCGGCCATGGCGGTGTCGCTGCTGATGAAGGCCTACACCGGCGACCTCTCGGTGTTCTGGGCGAGCACGGTGATCGCGGGCTTCGCGCTGGGCGTGTACTACTCGATCGACCTCGCGCTGGTCATGCGGACCCTGCCGGCCGGCCAGGAGGGCAAGTTCCTCGGCATCTTCAACCTCGCCAAGACCATCCCGCAGTCGGTCGCCCCCGCGCTCGCGCCGCTGGCCCTCGCGGTGGGCGGGCCGGACCCGGTGACCGGGCACGAGAACAACTACGCGTCGCTCTACCTGGCCGGGGCGGTCGCGGTGCTGCTGTCGCTGGCGGTGCTGCCCGGACTGCGGCCGGTCCTGCGGCGCGCCCCGGAGACCGCCGCCCCGGCCCCCTCCCCCGCCCCTTCGGCCACCCCCTCGACCCCATCCGAGGGCGCGCGATCCGAGAGCGCGCCCGCGAACAGTGAGGACACCACCCCATGACCGGAACTCTCGTCCGCGTCCCCGAAGGCCTCGTCAACTTCCGCGACGTCGGCGGCCTGCGGACCCCGACCGCCACCGTCCGGGCCGGGGTGCTGTGCCGCTCCGCCGGACCCGCCTCGCTGACCGGGGCCGGAGCCGGGGTACTGCGCGACGACTTCGCGCTGGTGGTCGACCTGCGCGCCGAGTACGAGGTCGCCAGGGACCCGGGGGTGCACCCGGCCACCGTGCGGCTGCCCCTGCTGGAGGGGTCGGCAGAGTCGCTGACCGCCGTGCCGACGCTGGACGAGGTCTACGCGGGCCTGCTGGACACGGCCGGGGAGGCGTTCGTGCGCATCGCCCGCCTGGTCGCCGACACCGGCGGCGCCGTCCTGGTGCACTGCACGGCAGGCAAGGATCGCACGGGGCTGGCCGTGGCACTGCTGCTGGACGCGGTGGGCGTGGAGCGGGAGGCGGTCATCGCCGACTACGCGCTCAGCGAGTCGCGGCTGGGCGGCGCCTGGGCCGAGGGGATGCTCGCCTCCGTGCGCGGCCTGGGATTGGAGATCACGCCGGAGATCGAGGCGCTGGTCGTGAGCAGCCCGGCCCCGGTGATGGAGCGGGTGTTCGAGCGGCTGGACGCCCGGTACGGCGGCGCGGCCGGGTACCTGACGGCGCACGGCCTGGACGCGGAGGGGCTGGAGCGGCTGCGCGGACGGCTGCTGGCGGCCGCCTGAGCCGCTCGGCGAGCGGATGCCTATCCGCCCGGCGCCCGGGCCCCGTCGGAGGAACGGGCCGCCGGGCGGCCGGGCGGCGGACGCGTCGGCGGCGGACGCGTCGGCGGTGAGCGGCCGAACATCGGCCGGACCGTGGTCGGCGGGCGCGTCGGCGGCGGGCGGCCGAACACCGGCCGCCCATCGGGGGATCTCAGTCGGGCGGGGCGTGCCCGGTGTGGGCGGCGATGCGGCCGTAGAGGGCGTCCACGGCGGCTTCGAAGGTCCCGACGTAGTCGATGCGCTCGGGGAGGGTGAGCCACTGGTCGCGGATGCCCTCGTTGAGGGCCAGCAGCTCCAGGACGGTCCGCTCGGGGTCGGTGTCCGCGACCAGTTCGCCGGACTCGACCCCGCCCCGCACGACCGGGACGAACGCCTCCAGGGCGCGTTCGAGGTTGCGCCGGTGGCGGCCCTCGATGGGATGCCCCTCGATGCCCGCCGCACCGGTGAGCATCCGGCGGAAGCGGACCAGGTCCGGGTCCTGCGCGGCCCGGCGGACCGCGGCGACCAGCCCGTCGCACAGGTCGCGGACGGTGGTGATCTCGCGGAGGTACAGCTCGCGGTAGGCGTCCTCGCGCAGCTCGACGACGGCGAGGAACAGGTCCTTCTTGCGCGGGAAGTGGTGCAGGACGCCGGCGTCGGTCACCCCGGCCGCGCGGGCGATGTCGGCGATCCGCGCGCTCTCGTACCCCTTGCGCCCGAACTCGCGGGTGGCGGCCGCCAGGATCGCGGTGCGGCGGGTGTCGCCGCGCACGATCCGCTTGTCGTCGACCACGACCGCCGTGTCCTCTCCCGGAGATGCCATGGCCGGAATCATAGGCCGTTCCGGACCGGGGTGGGGCGGGGCGGGTGCCCGCGGGCGGCCGATCAGCGCAGGGCGCTCTGCACCATCGCGATCAGCGCCTCGACGTCGGCCTCGACCATCGGCCGGCCGCTGATGCCCAAGCGGTGGAGCAGGGTCCCCGCGATCACGTCGACGACGAGCAGGATCCGCTGGTCCGGCTCGTGCAGCGCCTCCCGGAGCACGGCCAGGTACGGCGCCTGGAAGCGCGTGTTCAGGAGTTCGCGCAGCTCCGGGTCGTTGATGGCCTCGCTGAACACCCCCGCGAACGCCGCGCCCACCCCGGGCTCGCCGATCCTGTCCGCGGCCCAGCGGACGGCCGTCTCCAGCATCGCGTCCCGGGTGTCCCCCTCCAGCGGCACCAGGCCGATCGCGTCGAGCAGGCAGTCCACGATCAGCGCGCCCTTGGAGGGCCACCGGCGGTAGAGCGTCGTCTTGGCGACCCCCGCGGCGGCCGCGATGCGGTCCATCGTGGCGCCCGTGTAGCCCAGTTCCCGCACCGAGCGCAGGGTGGCCGCGAAGACGGTCGCGTTCAGGTCCGAGCGCGGACGCCCGGCCGGAGTGGATTTCTGCACCGGGTCAGGCTATCTTGCCAATTACGCTACTCGAAGTAGCGTAATTGATCCGAGAGGACGCGACATGAACGGAACGGCCCCCCTGGGCGCCCGGATCCTCGCCAGGGACACCACCGACTGGGACGCGCTCACCGACGACCAGGTGATCGCCGCGCGGCACAGGACCAACCGGCAGCGGGCATCGCGCGCGCTGCGGGTCGTCACCGGGTTCCCGGACCGCCGCGCGCACATCGAGGAGCGCACCCTCGACCTTCCGGGCCGCGGCCTGACCCTGCGCGTGCACCGGCCCCGGAACGCCGGTACGCGGCTGCCGCTGGTCCTGTCGTTCCACGGCGGCGGCTTCCTCGTCGGCACCGCCGCGCAGAACGACTGGATCAACAGCCATCTGGCGGCCCGCTGCCCGGCGGTGGTCGTGGGGGTGGAGTACCGCCTGGCCCCCGAGCACCCGCTGCCGCGGCCGATCGAGGACGGCCACGACACGCTCGCCCGGATCCTCGACGAGCCCGAGGCCTGGGGCGTGGACCCCGGGGCCGTCGCGGTCCTGGGCGAGAGCGCCGGTGGCACCATCGCCGCGCTGCTCGCGCTGCGCTCCCGCGAGGGCGGTCCCGCTGTGCACGCCCAGGTGCTGGCCTACCCGGTCACGGACTGGACGGAGACCAGGGCCGACCACCCCTCGGTCGCCGCCAACGCGGGGCAGCCCGGGCTCTCCCTGTCCCAGTGGCGCACGGCCGCCCGGCTGAGCCTGCCAGCGGACCTGGACCCGCGCGGCGTCTCCCCGCTGAAGTCCGAGGACCTGTCCGGCCTACCGCCGACGCTGGTGGTGACCGGCGACCTGGACCCCGTCGCCGACCATGGTGCCCGCTACGCCGAGCGGCTCCGAGAGGCCGGCAACGACGCCCGCCTGGCCCGCTACCCGCGGGCCGTCCACGGGTTCGTCAGCATGCCCGGCCTGGTGCCGCAGGCCCGGTCGGCGCGCCGCGAGATCCTCGCCTTCCTGCGGGGGCGGCTGCACCCGACGGCCCGGCCGGCGGGGGTGGAGCGGCGATGACCGCCCTTGAGGCCGCCGGGAAGGCGGACGGGCCCACGGCGGGTGGGCCCACGGCGAGCGAGTCCACGGCGGGGGGATCCGCGGCAAGCGGGTCCGCAGTAGGCGGGTCCGCGAAGGCCGGGGACCCGGGCGGGCTGCTGCGCCCCTACGCGGGCGGCTTCGCCGCCGTGGTGGTTCTCCAGGTCGTCGGGGCCCTGGCCGGGCTGGCCCCGCTGCTGGCGGTGGTCGAGCTGGGCCGCGCCCTGCTCGCGCCGGGGCCGCCCGACCCGGACCAGGTCCGGGCCGCCGTCGTCGTGGGCGCGGCCGGGCTGTTCGTCCGGCTGGTGTTCACGGCCGCCTCGTCCGGGATCGGGCACCTGGTCGACGTCCGGCTGCAACTGGCGCTGCGCCGACGGCTGGCCGCGCGGCTGGGGCGGGCGCCGATCGGCTGGCTCTCCCGGCGCCGGACCGGCGAACTGGCCAAGGTGGTCGGCGAGGACGTGGGCGCCGTGCACCCGTTCATCGCCCACGCTCCCGGGGAGCTCGTCTCCGCGTTCGTGGTCCCGCTGGCGGCGCTGGCCTACCTGTTCACCGTGGACTGGCGGCTCACCCTGGTCACCCTGATCCCGGTGCTGCTGGCGGTGGCGCTGGTGCCGCTGATGATGACCCCCGCCCGGCTGCGCGAGCAGGAGGAGTTCGACGCCGCGCAGGGGCGGATCGCGGACGCCGCCGTGGAGTTCGTCCGGGGCATCGCGGTGGTCAAGGTGTTCGGCGGCGGGGAGCGCGCCCACCGCGGGTTCCTGCGGGCCGTGGACGACTTCACCACCTCGTTCTTCCGCATGGTGCGCAACCTCTCCGTGGTCGCCGCGGGCATGCAGCTGGCGCTGTCGCCGCCGTTCGTGCTGCTGGCCGTACTGATCGGCGGCACGGTGCTGATCACGACCGGCGCGATGGCCCCGGCGGACCTGCCGCCCTTCCTGCTGCTGGGCCCCGGCCTGGCCGCCCCGGTGGCGGCCCTGGGCCACGGGTTCGACGACCTCCAGGCCGCCCGGCGCGCGGTCGGCCGGATCCGGGAGGTGCTGGCGGTGCCGCCGCTCCCCGAGCCCGCGCACCCCGTCGCGCCCCGGGGCCACCGGGTGGAGCTGCGCGGGGTCCGGTTCGGCTACGGGGACGGCCGCGAGGTACTGCGGGGGGTCGACCTGGTGCTCGAACCCGGGACGGTCACCGCGGTGGTCGGGCCGTCCGGCGGCGGCAAGTCCACGCTGGTCCGGCTGCTGCCGCGGTTCTTCGACCCGACCGGCGGCTCGGTCACCCTGGGCGGGGTCGACCTGCGGGAGATCGACGGCCGGGAGCTGTACCGGAAGGTCTCCTTCGTCTTCCAGGACACGCGCCTGCTGCGCGCCTCGGTCGCGGACAACATCGCGCTGGCGGTGCCGCGGGCCGATCGCGAGGACGTGGTGCGCGCCGCCCGGGCGGCGGAGATCCACGAACGCGTCCTGGCGCTGCCGCGCGGATACGAGACAGTGCTGGGCGAGGAGGCCGGGCTGTCGGGCGGCGAGGCGCAGCGGATCGCGATCGCCCGCGCGCTGCTCGCCGACACCCCCGTCCTGGTGCTCGACGAGGCGACCGCGTTCGCCGACCCGAGGACCGAGCGGGCGGTGCGCCGCGCCCTGACCTCGCGCGGGGGCGATCGGACGGTCCTGGTCATCGCCCACCGGCCGGAGACGATCGCCAACGCCGACACCGTCGTGCTGCTGGAGGGCGGGGAGGTCGTCGAACAGGGGGCACCCGCCGAGCTGATGGCCCGGGGCAGCCGGTTCGCCGCGTTCTGGAGGTCCCACCGGCCCGCTTCCGAGGAAGCGACGGGATCGGCCGCTGCGGGCGAGACGGACGACGCGAACGACGTGGTGCGGGGAGGCACGACCCGATGATCCGGATGCTGCTGCGCGTACTCGGTGACGAGTACGCACGACCGGTGCGGCGCGCCATCGCGCTGATGACGGCCGCCGCGGTGGCCGAGGGCCTGGCCTGCGCCCTGCTGGTCCCGGTGCTGCGGGTGCTGTTCGGGGACGACCCCGGCGGGGCCCTGCCCTGGCTGGCGGCGTTCGGCGCCGCGGTCGCCGGGTACGCGGTCCTGCGCTACCTCGGCGACCTGTCCGGGTTCCGGGCCGGGACCAAGCTGCTGCGCGGGATGTACCGCCGGCTCGGCGACCGGCTGGCCCGGCTGCCCGTCGGCTGGTACACCGCGGACCGGGTCGGCGAGGTGTCCGGGCTGGCCGGGCGCGGTGTGCTCCAGGCGATGGGCGTGATCGCGCACCTGCTGGCGCCGTTCCTGACCGCCTGCGCGACACCCCTGACGATCGTCGTCGTGATGCTCGCCTTCGACTGGCGGATGGGGCTGGCCGCGGCGGCCGCCGTGCCGGTCGTGGCGGCGGTCCAGGCGAGGACGGGGCGCGCGATGGCCGCCGCCGACGCCGAGCGCGCCGCGCGGGACCACGAGGCCACCGGGTGGGTGATCGAATACCTCGGCGCCCAGCCGGTGCTGCGGGCCGGGGGCCGGGGCACCGAGCGCTTCCGGGCCCTGGACGGGGCGCTGCGCGGGATCCGGCGCGCGTCCCACCGCTCGCTGGTGTCGGCGCTGCCCGGTGTCGTGGGCCTGGCCCTGACCGTGCAGGTGGCGTTCACCGCGGTACTGGCCCTGGGCGCGTACCTGGCGCTCGGCGGGGACATCGGGGCGGCGGAGGTGCTGGCCGTCCTGATCCTGGCCGCCCGCTGCGCCGACCCGCTGCTGTCGCTGTCGGACCTGGGCGGGCAGCTGCGCGCCGCGCGCGCCGAACTGGACCGGCTCGACGCGGTGCTGCGCACCGAACCGCTGCCCGAGCCCCGGGAACCGGTCCGGCCGCGGCGGCACGACCTGGAGTTCGCGTCCGTGGACTTCGGGTACGGCGACCGTCCGGTGCTCGACGGCGTGTCCCTGGCGGTGCCGCAGGGGCGGCGGCTCGCCGTCGTCGGGCCGTCCGGGGCGGGCAAGAGCACGCTCCTGCACCTGGTGGCCCGGTTCCACGACGTGGACGGGGGCGCGGTGCGGCTGGGGGGCGTGGACGTGCGGTCCATCCCCACGGAGGTGCTGATGGAGCGGATCGCCGTGGTCTTCCAGGACGTGCACCTCTTCGCCGGGACGATCGAGGAGAACGTGCGGCTGGGCCGCCCCGGCGCCACCGCCGCGGAGGTGCGGGCGGCGGCGGCCGCGGCGCGGCTGGACGAGGTGGTCGAACGCCTGCCCGAGGGCTGGGCGACCGAAGTGGGCGAGGGCGGCGCGCTGCTGTCGGGCGGCGAGCGCCAGCGGGTGTCGATCGCGCGGGCGCTGCTCAAGGACGCGCCGGTCGTGCTGCTGGACGAGGTGACCTCCGCGCTGGACCCGGCCAACGAGGCCGCGGTCCACGAGGGCATCGAGCGCCTGGCGGCGGGCCGGACGGTGGTGATGGCGGCCCACCGGCTGCGCACCGTCCGGGGGGCGGACCACATCGTGTTCCTGGACGGGGGCCGGATCGTGGAGGAGGGCGACCACGAGGGGCTGCTGCGCCGTGGCGGGCGCTACGCGGACTTCTGGCGGATCTCCGCCGCGGACGTGTCCCCGGGCGGGGGATGACGCCCGCGACATTCGGGGGGAACCACCGCGGGGACCGGCGCATCCCACTGCCGTGACCGGCCGCCGCGGCCGCCCCGCCCCCTGCTTCGGAGGTCCTTTGTCTCCCAACTTCGTGGTCCGTACGATCGTCATCTCCATCCTGAGCCTGATGGCGATGGGAACGGGCCTGGTCATGCTGGTCGGCGGCGAGATCTCAGGGGGATTGGGGTCGATCGGGGCCGGTGCCTTCCTCCTCGCCCTCGTCGGCCTCTCGATCGCCGTCACGCGGGCCCGGGCCAAGCAGATCAGGGCCCGCGCCCAGAGGCAGGCACAGGTCCGGCAGCCGCAGCAGTACCGGCAGCCCTACCCGCGCCAGCAGCCCCCGCAGCAGTGGCCGGCGCCGGGGTACGGCCACCCGCAGCAGCCGTACCGGCCCGGCCCGCTCCCGCAGCCCGGCCCCTGGCAGGGGCACCCGCCCCGGCCGCCCCACCCGCCGCACCGCTGAGCCGCGTTCAGGCCGGGCCGGTGGCCCCGGTGAGCAGGACCAGCAGCGGCAGGGCCGCGTTGTTGACGGCGTGGACGGCCACCGCGGGCCAGATCGACCCGCTGCGGCGCATCACCTCGGCGGCGATCAGGCCCACCACGAACGCCACGGGCAGGATGATGTTGATCCCGTGGAAGAGCGCGAAGACCGCCGCGCTGCCCACGGTGCCGATGACCGGCCCGTAGCGCAGCAGGGCGGTGGCGACGACGCCGCGGAACAGGAACTCCTCGCCGATCGGCGTCAGCACCGCCAGGAACAGGAAGGTCAGGAGGAGGGCCCACAGGCCCCCGCCCGCCGCGTCGTAGTACATGCCCTGCGGGTTCTCGTCGTACCCGGTCAGCGCGGTGATGGCCAGGACCAGCCCGGCCTTGAGGACCAGCGCCGCCAGGCCCCAGGCCGCGCCGGCGAGCATCCAGCGCCAGGTGGTGCGGCGGACGTTGAACGCGGCCAGGGAGCGGACCCGCAGGAACGCGGCCGCCGCGAAGCCGAACAGCCCGGCCAGGCCCGACCAGGCGGCCACGACGAGGCCGTAGACCACCGGGCCCAGGGGGTCGGCCGGGACGAACGTGAGCGCGACCCCCGCGGCGGACAGGGCGGCCAGCCCGGCGATGACCTCGGGCCAGCCCGGGATCTCCCGGTACCTTCCGCCGACCGGCGACCGCGGGTCGTGTCGGGTGCTGGACATGGTGGGAACCTCCTCGGTAGGGGTGGCCCGGGACCCGCGGACCCGCACGGACACGGCCGTGTCGGGCGCCCCGCCCGCGGTCCCGGGCACACCCCCATCCCACCCGCGACGCCGCCCGCCCGGCAGTGGCGCCGCGTCACCGACCCGCCATGACATTTGCCCGGCCGCCCCCATGACATGACGTCACGGGTGCCCGTGCCGGTCGGCATGATGGCTCCGTGGACGATGACGGACAGAACAGAGCGTTCCTGTTCAAGCGCGCTTTCTGGGCACTGCACCTCGAACTCGGCGTTCCGCGCGAGGCCCGGGGGGAGTTCTACGGCCCCGGGCTCACCCGCGGCGACTACCGGGGCTTCGCCCGCCATCCGTGGGCGCGGGGGCCGTCCTTCACCGTGCCCTTCCTCGGCGGCCACCGTGTCCGCGTCTCCT
>NZ_JBJJBV010000062.1:0-27343 GCF_045446735.1 Nocardiopsis protaetiae | reverse complement strand
CGGGTTCTCGGCCCTCGTACCCGGGATCGCGGGGGTCAGGCGGGGGCGGGGGCGGTGCCCTTCTTGGCCTGCTGGATCTGGGCGTAGACGCGGGCCCGCAGGTGGGTGAACCGCTCGTCCTGGCGGGTGGTGAGCTGGTCGCGCTCTTCCGGCAGGTCGACGGTGATGTCGTCCTGGACCACGGTGGGCGAGTTGGACAGCACCAGGACGCGTTCGCCCAGGTAGACGGCCTCGTCGATGTCGTGGGTGACGAACAGGACGGTCACGCCCAGCCGCTGCCAGATGGCGCGGACCAGGTCCTCCAGGTCGGCGCGGGTCTGGGCGTCCACGGCCGCGAAGGGCTCGTCCATGAGCAGGACCTGCGGCTCGTAGGCGATCGCGCGGGCGATGGCCACCCGCTGCTGCATGCCGCCCGACAGCTGCCAGGGGTAGGCGTCGGCGAACGCGGTCAGCCCCACGGCCTCCAGGGACTCGGCCACCAGCTCCTCCCTGCGGGCCCGGGGCAGCTTCTTCTCCTTGAGCGGCAGCTCGACGTTGGCGCGCACGCTCATCCACGCGAACAGGCTGCGCCCGTACTCCTGGAAGACCACGGCCATGCCCGGCGGCGGGGACAGGACCGGCTCCCCGGCCAGCTCCACGGTCCCGGAGGTGGGCGCCATGAGTCCGGCGATGCACTTGAGCAGGGTGGTCTTGCCGCACCCGGAGGGGCCGACCAGGCAGACCAGCTCGCCCTCGGCGAGCTCGAAGGTCAGGTCGCGGACGGCCTCGACCGGGGCCGGGCCCCCGTTGTAGATCTTCTGTAGTCCGGTGACCTTGAGCATGCCGGGACGCACTCCTCGGTGGTGGTGGGTGGGGTCGGTGGTGGGCACGGTCCTCACTCCCCGCGGTGCGCGGCCCGCAGGCCCCGGTACCAGCCCAGGACGCGGCCCTCGACGAGCTCGAAGAGGGAGGACAGGACGAACCCGAGGATGCCGAGCAGGACCATGCCCGCCCACATCTCGGGGATGGCGAAGGTGCGCTGGAACTGCACGATCGCGAAGCCCAGGCCGCTGGAGCTGGCGAACATCTCGCTGATGACCATGAGGATGATCGCCAGCGCCAGGGCCAGCCGCAGCCCGGCCATGATCTGCGGGGACGCCGAACGCAGCACGAGCACCCGCAGCCGGGTCACCCCGCCGATCCCGTAGCAGCGGGCGGTGTCGGCGAGCACCGGGTCGACGGCGCGCACGCCCTCGACGGTGTTGAGCAGGATCGGCCACACGCAGCCGAAGACGATGACCGCGACCTTCATGCCGTCGTCGATGCCCGCGAGCATGATCATCAGCGGGACCAGGACGGGCGGCGGGATGGCGCGCAGGAACTCCAGCACGGGTTCGGCGGTGGCGCGCACGCGCGCGTCCAGGCCCAGCAGCACGCCCAGGCCGATGCCGATGAGCGCGGCCAGGGCGAAGCCGGTGAGCAGCCGGCCCAGGCTCGGCAGGACGTCGACGAAGAACCGCTCGGAGAACCACAGTTCGGCGAAGGCCGAGGCGATGGCGTCGGGGGTGGGCGTGTAGAACCCGGCGTCGGGGCGGGCGGTGAAGGCCCAGTACACGCCCACGAGCACGGCGGGCAGCAGCAGGACGTGCGCGGTGCGCAGGAGCGCCCCGGCGGGCCGGGAGGCTCGGGCGGCCTTGGCGGGGGTCCGCGGTGGGCGGGCCACGGGGGCCTCCGGTTCGGTCGGGGCCGCCGGGGCGGCCGGGGTCGGGTCGGCGGCGGGCCGGTCGGCGGACGGCCGGTCGGGCAGAGACCGGTCGACGGCGGGGCGGCTCATGCCGCGGCCTCCCCTCGGACGGAGGTGTGCCAGCGCAGGACGCGGCGCTCCAGGGCGCGCACACCGAGGTTGATGACCACGCCGAGCACGCCGGTGGCCACGATCCAGGCGTAGACCAGGGCCACCGCGCCGCCCTGCTGGGCGGCGGTGATCTGCCGGCCGATGCCGGGGGAGCCGATGATCAGCTGGGCGGTGATGGACAGGATCAGCCCGACCGCCGCGGCCAGGCGCAGCCCCGTCATCAGGTACGGCAGCGTGGTGGGCCACACGACGTGGCGGATGCGCGCCAGCCGGCCCAGCCCGTAGGACCGGGCGGTCTGCTCGGCGACCGGGTCGACGTCGGCGACGCCGTAGAGCACCTGGATGTAGATGAGCCAGAAGCAGGCGTAGACGACCAGGAGCAGCGTCGAGCGGATGTCGGTGCCGTACATCAGCACGGCCAGCGGGATGAGCGCGACCGAGGGGATGGGGCGCAGGAAGTCGACGGTGGAGGTGGTGAAGGCCCGCACCCGGGGCGCCGAGCCCAGGGCGAAGCCCAGCAGCACGGCGGCGGCGAAGGCGATGGCCAGGCCCAGCCCCCACCCGTACAGGGTGTGGCCGACCGCCTCCCAGAAGGGGGCGGTGCCCGCCCGCTGGACGAGGGTGGTGAGGACCTCCGAGACGGGCGGGAAGTAGCGTTCGGGCACGGCGCCCAGGCGCGGGGCCGCCTCCCACAGCAGGAGCAGGGCCAGGACGCCCGCGGCGCCCAGGACGGGCCGGTTGGGTGCGGTGCGCGCCCGGGCGCCCGGGCGGCGCACGCCGCCCGGGGCCGGGGCGGGTGTGGCGGTTGCGGTGCTCATCGGATCAGGGTGTCCAGGTCGGGGTCGGCGTCGATCAGGCCGTCGGTGACCATCAGGTCGGCCAGGGTCCGCAGGGCCTCGCGGTCGATGTCGGCCGGGAAGCGCGGCCAGCGCAGCTGCTCGATGAGGGCCGGGTCGATCTCGGTGTAGGTGGTGAGGATCTGCGCGGTCTCGTCGGGGTTGGCCTCGGCGTACTCCAGGGAGGCGTTCAGGGCCGCGGTGAAGGCGTCCACGGTCCCGGGGTCCTCGGCGATGAGCTCGTCGCCGGTGAAGTACCCGGCGATGGACAGCTCCGGGTGCAGGTCCACGAAGTTCCCGGCGATCTGGGTGGCGCCCTGCTCCAGGGCGACGGTGAGGAAGGGCTCGACGACCCAGGCGGCGTCGACCTGGCCGTTGGACAGGGCGGCGGGCATGTCGGGGAAGGCCAGCTCGATGAAGTCGAGGTCGGTGGGGTCGCCGCCGGCCACGCGCACCGAGTTGCGCACCGAGGTGTCGCCGATGTTGTTGAGGTTGTCGATGGCGACGGTGGCGCCGGCCAGGTCGGCGGCCGAGGTGACGTCGCTGTCGGGCGGCACGACCAGGGCGCTGTAGTCGGTGGCGGCGTCGCCGGTGGTGGTCATGCCGTTGCCGACGACGGTCAGGGGCAGGCCCTGTTCGCGGGCGATGATGAGCGACGCGAAGTTGCCGAAGGCGAAGTCGAGTTCGCCGCTGACGACGCGGGGGACGGTGGTGGCCCCGCCGCCGCCGGTCTCGATGCTCACGTCCAGGCCGTGCTCTTCGAAGATGCCCTGCTCCACGCCGAGGAAGAGCGGGGCGACCGCGGTGATCGGCAGGACGCCCACGGTGACGGGGGTGGGGCCGTCGCCGGCGGGGGCGTCGTCGGCGCCGCCGCAGGCGGTGGCGGCCAGGGTGAGCGCGGCGCAGGCGGCGAACACTCTCAGGGGGGTCTTCGCGGAGGTCATGGGTTCTCTCTCGGCAGGTGCGGTCGGGACGGGAGCGGGGTCGAGGGCGGGAGCGGGGCCGGGAACAGGGACGGGCGCGGGGTCAGGGGAGCAGGGGGGCGAGGTCGGGCTCGGTCTCGATGAGGCCGTCGGTGACCATCAGGTCGGCCAGGGTGCGCACGGACTCCTCGTTGATCCCGGCGGGGAAGCGCGGCAGCACCATCTCCTCGATGACCTGGGCGTCGATCTCGGTGTAGGTGCCCAGGATGCGGCGGACCTCGTCGGGGTTGGCCTCGGCGTAGGCCAGGGACTCCTCCAGGGCCGCGGTGATGTCGGCGAAGAGCTCGGCGTCCTGCTCCAGGCGCTGGTCGGAGGTGAAGTAGGCGGCCACCGACAGGTCGGGGTGGGTGTCGACGAAGTTGGAGGCGATCTCGCGGTGCCCGGCGGCGCGGATGGCGGAGGCGAAGGGCTCCACCGCCCACACGGCGTCGATCTGCCCGGTCTCCAGGGCGGCGGGCATGTCGGGGAAGGGCAGCTCGACGAAGGCGACCTCGCCGGGGTCGCCGCCGGCGGCGCGCACGGACTGGCGGACGGTGGTGTCGCCGATGTTGTTGAGGTTGTTGATGGCCACGGTGGCGCCTTCGAGCCCCGCGGCGTCGGTGATGTCGCTGTCCCCCAGGACGAACACCCCGCCGAAGTCGGCGCCCTGTTCGCCCACGCTGGTGGCGCCGTTGGTCAGCGCGGCCAGGGGCAGGCCCTGCTCGCGGGCGACGATGAGCGAGGCGACGTTGCTGAAGCCGAGGTCGAACTCGCCGCTGATCACGCCGGGGACGATGGCCGCGCCGCCCGATCCGGCCTCCAGCCGCAGGTCGATGCCGCGGTCGCTGAAGAAGCCCTGGTCGACGCCGAGGTAGACGGGGGCGACGTCGACGATCGGGATGACGCCGGCGGTGACGGTGGTGAGCCCTCCATCGGCCGTGTCGTCCCCGCCGGGGGAGCAGGCGGTGGCGACCAGCAGTGCCGCGGCGGCGGCGATGAGGGTCGGTGAGGGGCGCATCGGGACTCCAAGGGGTGGGGCCGCACCAGCATGTTCGCTAGGCGCACAAGTGTTCTGTAAGTGAACATAAGTGATGGGGGTCACCAGGTCAAGGCGTGTGCAGGCCACATTTCGGGCACGTGAACAGCCCAGGATCGGATGACCGCCCCTGGTCAGCGGTAACGCGGCGCCGCCGCCGGGGTGAACGTCGAGGGGCTGGAGGAGGGGCCGGTCGGGCACGTGCGCGGGCGCCTGGGGGCGTTCAAGGTGCCCAAGGCGGTCCAGCCGGTCGCCGGGCTGTCGCGCAACGCCTCCGGCGAGATCATCGAGCGCGAACTGCGCGACCGGCCGCGGGGGCTCCCCGCCACCGGGTGTTTCCGCCCCGGGTCGGTGCCGTTACGGCCTCCGACCCGGGGTTTCTTTCGCCCGAACAACGGTCACGATAACTGTCACAGTCGTTGACAATTACTCCGGTGCTGTGTTCAATGCCACACACGCACACCGAGCACACCCAGCACACGGAGGTCCCCCGAGGTGTCACCGAGCCAGCTGTACGAGAACGCCGCCTTCTTCACCGCCGCGGGCAGGCCGCGCGCCGAAGCGATGGTCGTCCGGGACGGGCGGATCGCCTACGTCGGCGACCGGGAGACCGCCGGGCGCATCGCCGGACCCGGCCACACCGCCGTCGACCTGGGCGGGGGCCTGGTCCTGCCCGGGTTCGTCGACGGCCACGCCCACGTGCTGGGCACCGGCGAGGCCACCCGCCAGGCCGACCTGGCCGGCGCCGCCGACTTCCCCGAGGTGGCCCGCCGCATCAGGGCCTGGGCCGCCGACCACCCCGGCGCGCCCCGGGTCCGCGCCACCGCCTGGCGCCACGACGCCGTCGACGGGCGCCCCACCCGGCAGCTGCTCGACGCGCTCGTCCCGGACCGGCCGGTCTACGTGCAGGCGTACGACTACCACTCCATCTGGGTGAACACCGCCGCCCTGGCCGAACTCGGCATCGACCGCACCACCCCCGACACCCCGGGCGGGCGGATCGAACGCGACGCCTCCGGCGAGCCCACCGGCTACATCGACGAGACCGCCATGCAGCAGCTGGTCTGGCCGGTCCTGGACGCCCTGGAGACCGACGCCGACCGCGACGCCCACCTGGAGGCCGCGCTGGCCGCCTACCGCTCCAGCGGGGTCACGGCCGCCGTCGACATGGGCCTGAACGCCGCCGACCTGGCCGCCCTGGAGCGGGCCGAACAGGCCGGCACCCTCACCGCCCGCATCGTCGGCCACTGGCGCATCGAGCACCACGGGGACACCGGCCGCGCCCTGGAGGAGGTGGCCCACGCCGCCCGCCTGGCCGAGCGGTACCGCTCCGAGCGCCTGCGCGTCACCGGCATCAAGATCATGGTCGACGGCACCGTCGACGGCTGCACCGCCGCCATGGGCGCCCCCTTCGCCGACGGCTCCCACCCCGGCCCCATCTGGGACCCGAAAGCTCTGGACGCCGTGGTCGCGGCCGCCGACGCCGCCGGGCTCCAGGTCGCCATGCACGCGATCGGCGACGAGGCCGTGCGCCTGGCCATCGCCGCCGTCGAACACGCCACCGCCGCCAACGGCCCCGCCCCGCGCCGCCACCGCATCGAACACCTGGAGGTCACCGCCGCCGAGGACGTCGTGCGCCTGGGCGCGCTGGGCATCACCGCCAGCATGCAGCCCGTCCACGCCGACCCCGCCATCCAGGACAACTGGCGCAAGCAGCTGGGCGACGAGCGGATCGAACGCGGCTTCGCCTGGCCGGAGATGACCGCCGCCGGGGCGCCGCTGGCCTTCGGCACCGACTCGCCCACCGCCCCGCACGCCCCGCTGCCCAACATGTTCGTCGCCGCCACCCGCCGCTCGGCCCAGGACCCGGCCCTGGCGCCGAACCTGGAGCACTACGCCGTCCCGCTGGCCGACGCGATCACCCACGGCACCGCCGACGCCGCCCGGGCCTGCCGGGCCGAGGACCGGTTCGGGCGCCTGGCCGCCGGGCTGCACGCCGACTTCACCGTCGTGGACCGCGACGTGTTCGCCGGACCCGCCGAGACCCTGCTCCGGGCCCGGGTGCTGCGCACCGTGGTCGGCGGCGCGGACGTGTGGACCGGGTGAGGGCCGTGACCGACCACGCGATCCCCCCGCCCCGGCCCGACGCCGGGGCCGCCACCGGCCGGCCCGCCCCGGACCGGTCGGGCCGCTCGGACCGACCGGCCCTGCGGGTCCTGGGAACCGTCGTCCGGGTCGCCGCCGGGCGCCTGGCCTCGATGGCCCTCACCCTGCTGGGCGCGAGCATGGTGGTCTTCGGCGCCCTGCACCTGGCCCCCGGCTCGCCGCTGTCCTTCCTCACCCAGGGCCGCTCCATGACCCCCGAGGCCGTCGCCGCCCTGGAGGCCCGGTACCACCTGGACCAGCCGGTCGCCGTGCAGTACGGGCTGTGGCTCGCCGGCGCGCTGCGCGGGGACTTCGGCACCTCCATCATCTACCGGCAGGACGTCGGCTCCCTGCTGGCCGACCGGGCCGTCAACACGGTCGCGCTGCTGCTGGTGGCGACCGTGCTCATCCTCGCCGTCGGCCTGGCCGTCGGGGTGGCGGCGGGCCTGCGCCCGGGCCGGGTCGCGAACTCGGTCATGGGGCTGGTGACCGTGGCCATGGCCGTCCCGGTGTTCGTCACCGCCACGGTGCTCACCCTGGTGTTCGCCGTGAACCTGGGCTGGTTCCCGGTGTTCGGCCCCGGGGAGGGCCCGGCCGGGCGGGCCCACCACCTGGTGCTGCCCGGTGCGGCGCTGTCGCTGGCCTCGGTGGCGTTCGTCGCCCGCCTGACCCGGGGCGCCGTGCGCCGGGAGCTGGCCGCCGAGCACGTGCAGACCGCGATCAGCCGCGGGCTGCCCTTCCACCTGGTGGCCCGGCGGCACGTGCTGCGCAACGCGTCGGTGTCGGTGCTGACCGTGGCGGGGCTGACCGTGGCCGCCCTCATCGCCAACAGCGTGATCGTGGAGCAGGTCTTCCAGCTCAACGGGCTCGGCGGCCACCTGGTCAGCGCCGTGCAGCAGAAGGACTTCCCCGTGGTCCAGGCGGTCTGCATGGTCTACGTGGCCGGGTTCGTGGTCCTGAACACGCTCATCGACCTGGCGTACTCCCTGCTGGACCCGCGCATCGAGGTCGGAGGAGCCGCCTGATGAACGCCACCGCCACCCCCACCGCCGTTTCCGTTCCGGACGTGCGCGTCCGCAGGCGCCGCGGCTCCGGGCTCGGCCCCGGGGGCCTGCTGTCCGCGGGCCTCCTGGGCGCGGTCCTGCTGCTGGCCGTGTTCGGCCCGCTCATCGCCCCCCAGGACCCCGACGCCCTCAACCTGTCCCAGGCCTACGCCGGTCCCAGCGCCGCCCACCCCCTGGGCCAGGACGGCAACGGCCGCGACCTGCTCAGCCGCCTCATCGTCGGCGCCGGGACCGCGCTGATCGGCCCGCTGCTGGTGGTGCTCGCCGCCACCGCGGCCGGGACCGCGCTCGCGCTGGCCGCGGTCTGGTACGGCGGCTGGTTCGACGCCGCCCTGGCCCGGGTCGTGGACGCCGTCTTCGCCTTTCCCGGCCTGCTGCTGGCCATCCTGGCCACCGCCCTGTTCGGCCCCGGCCTGCCGGCCGCGGTCGTCGCCCTGACCATCGCCTACATCCCCTACATGGCGCGCATCGTGCGCGGCGCCGCCCTGCGCGAACGCGCCCTGCCCTACGTGGCCGCGCTGCGCACCCAGGGGGTCCGGCCGGTCCTGATCTGCCTGCGCCACATCCTGCCCAACGTCGCCCCGCTGATCGTCGCCAACGCGACGGTGTCCTTCGGGTTCGCCGTCATCGACCTGGCGGCGCTCTCCTTCATCGGCCTGGGCGTGCAGATCCCGGACGCCGACTGGGGGGCCATGGTGGGCGGCGGCCTGACCGGGATCCTCCAGAACCACCCGCAGGAGTCGCTGTACGCGGGCGCCCTCATCGTCGCCACGGTCGCCGCCGCCAACCTCCTGGGCGACCGCATCACCGAGCGTTCGGAGGGACGGGTATGAGCCCGCTGCTGGAGATCGAGAACCTGTCGGTCCGCCTGCCCGTCGAGGGGCAGATGCGCACCGTCCTGCACGACGTGTCGCTGCGCCTGGAGGCGGGGCGCACCCTGGGCCTGGTCGGGGAGTCGGGGTCGGGCAAGTCGATGACCGCCCGCGCGGTCGCCCGCCTGCTGCCCCCGGGCGCGGAGTCCTCGGGCCGGGTGGAGTTCGCCGGGGCGTCGGTGCTGGACCTGCGCGGGCCGGCCCTGCGCGCCTACCGGGCCGGGGACGTCGCCATGGTCTTCCAGGACCCGCGGGCGCACGTCAACCCGGTGTACCGGATCGGGCACTTCCTCACCGAGGCGCTGCGCATGGACCGGCGCACCGGCCGCCGGGCCGCCGAGCGCACCGCCGTGGACCTGCTCGCCGAGGTCGGCGTCACCGACCCCGGGCGGCGGATGCGGCAGTACCCGCACGAACTCTCCGGCGGGCTGCTGCAACGCGTCATGATCGCGGCGGCCGTGGCCGTGCGGCCCCGGCTCATCCTCGCCGACGAGCCCACGACGGCGCTGGACATGACCACGCAGGCCGACGTGATGCGCATCCTGGACGGGCTGCGCCGCGAGTACGGCATGGCGATGCTGCTCATCACCCACGACCTCGAACTGGCCGGGGCGGTGTGCGACGAGATCGCCGTGATGTACGCGGGCGGCATCGTGGAGCGGCAGGGGTCCGAGCGCCTGTCGCGGGACCCGCTGCACCCCTACACGGCGGCGCTGCTGCGGGCCCGACCCGACATCGCCCGCCGGGTCGAACGCCTGCCCGCGGTGCCCGGGAGGCCCACCTCCGCCTACGAGGCCCCCGAGGGCTGCGCCTTCGCGCCCCGCTGCGCCCACGTGCGGCCCGAGTGCCGCGAGGCACTGCCGCCGCTGCGCGCGGTGGACGGGGCCCACAGCCGCTGCCTGCGCGTCGACGGGCTGCGCGGCGCACTCCTGCACACGGAAGGGACGACGGCCCCATGAGCCGCACCGGCACCACGACGGAACCGGCCGGGGCCGACCCGGTCGTGCGGGTCGAGGGCCTGGCCAAGGAGTACCCCGGCCGGGGCGGGCGGCGCGTCACCGCCGTGCACGGGGTGGACTTCACCCTCCCCGCCGGGGGTTCCCTGGGCATCGTCGGCGAGTCCGGGTCGGGCAAGACCACCATCGCCCGGATGCTCATCGGCCTGGAGCGCCCCACCGCCGGGACCATCACCGTCCAGGGCGTCGACCACAGCCGGCCCCCGCGCCGGACCCTGCACTGGCGTGAGCGCGGCCGCCGCATCCAGATCGTGTTCCAGGACCCCTTCACCTCGCTCGACCCCCGCCAGCGGGTCGGGGACTGCCTCACCGAGGCCCTGCGGGTCCACTTCCGGACGGACCGCGACCGCGAGGCGGCCCGGGTGGCCGAACTGGCCTCGCTGGTCGGCCTGGACGAACGGCAGCTGCGGGCGCTGCCCCGGGCCCTGTCGGGCGGCCAGCGCCAGCGGGTCGCCATCGCCCGCGCCCTGGCGGCCGAGCCCCGGGTGCTGATCCTGGACGAGGCCGTGTCCGCGCTGGACGTGTCCATCCAGGCCCAGATCCTCAACCTGCTCGCGGACATCCGCGCGCGGACCGGGGTCGGCTACCTGTTCATCAGCCACGACCTGGCGGTGATCCGCCAGATCACCGACGAGACGCTCGTGCTGCGCCACGGCCGGGTCGTGGAGCACGGGCCGACCGACGCGGTGCTGGACCGGCCCGCGGACCCCTACACGCGGCTCCTGCGCGACAGCGTGCCCCGCCGGGGCTGGAGCCTGGAAACCCGCACCCCCGAGAGGCAGCGATGACCCCCCGACCCCGTCACCTCCCGCGCGTCACGGCGGCGGGCGCCGCGCTGGCGCTGCTGCTCTCCGGGTGCGCGCCCGCGCCCGCCCCCGCCCCCTCGGCGGGGGAGCCCGTGGTCATGACGCCGCGGCCCACCTCGGAGGTCGACTCCCTGACCTGGAACGTCTTCCAGGGCGAGCCGTGGACGCTGGACCCGTTCCGGTCGGCGGACTACTCGCCCAACATGATCAACGCGAACCTGTGCGAGACGCTGCTGGCCCAGACGCCCGAGTTCACGATCGAGCCGAACCTGGCGGCGTCGGTGGCCAACCCCGACCCGCTGCACTGGGTGTACGACCTGCGGGAGGACGTCACGTTCTGGGACGGGTCGCCGATGACCGCCGAGGACGTGGCGTTCAGCCTGGAACGCAACCTGACCGACCCCACGACCTTCTACAACTTCCTGTACACGAACGTGGAGTCGGTGGACGTGACCGGGGAGCACCAGGTCACGGTGACCCTGAGCGAGCCGGACTACCTGTTCAACGACACCCTGGCGAGCTTCGCGGGCGTGGTCGTGCAGAAGGAGTTCTTCGAGGAGAACGAGGAGTCCTTCGGCTCGCCCGACACCGGCCTGATGTGCACCGGGCCGTTCCGGCTGGACAGGTGGGACGAGGGCCGGTCGATCACCGTGGTCCGCTACGACGACCACTGGAACGACGAGCTGCGGCCGATGGTCCGCGAGGTGGTGTTCACGTTCCTGGTGGACGACTCGGCGATCATCGCCGGGCTGCTCAGCGGCCAGATCGACGGGACCTACAGCGTGCCCACCTCGGGGATCGTGCAGCTGGAGAACAGCGACGCGGGCACCCTGAGCCGGGGGCCCGCCCCGCTCAGCGTCACCCTCTTCTACCCGGACCCCGAGGGGCCGATGCGCGACCGCACCCTGCGCGAGGCGTTGCAGATGGCCATCGACTGGGAGGGCATCGGCGCGGTGGTCTTCAGCGGGACGGCCCGGCCGAGCACCCTCCAGACCCCGCCGAACGTGTTCGGGTTCGCCGGGCCCGAGCTGACCGGGCTGGCCGCGGGCCTGCCCGCCCCGGCCTCGGCCCGCTACGACGAGGCGCGCGCCCTGGTGGAGACGCTGCCCGCGTCCCTGCGCGAGGAGACGATCTCCATGGTCGTCCCCGAGCAGGCCGACACCCGGCAGCTCGGGCTGGCCGTCAAGGACGCGGCCGACCGGATCGGCCTGGACCTGGAGCTGACGGCCGTGCCGGTGGGCTCCTACACCAACTACCTGTACGACCCGGCCACGCGTGCTGGGACCGACATCCTGTACACGCAGTTCTGGCCCAACGTGCCCAACCCGCTGGACTGGCTGGGCATGACGGCGGTGACCGGCGGCCTGTTCAACCCCTACGGCTACACGGGGGTGGACGAGCTGTTCGACGAGGCGCGGTCCGCCGAGGACCCGGCCGACCGGGTGGGGCTGCTGGTGGAGATGGAGGAGCGGCTGCACGGTGAGCTGCTCCCCATGGTGCCCGGGCTGGAGCTGGACAACACCGTGTGGCACAACGACCGGATCACCGGCGCCCCGGCGGCCTTCGCCTACGTGTACCACCCGTGGGCCGCCTATCTTGGGGGGACCGGATGAGCCCCGACACGGAAAGACCCGCGCCATGCCCTCAACTCCCGGAACGCCGACCCGCAAGAGGGGACCCCGCCCGCGGCTCAGCCAGGAGCTGATCATCGCGGCGGCGTTCCGGGTGTCGGAGCGGGAGGGCGCCCAGGGGCTGACCTTCCAGGCGATCGGCGCCGAGCTGGGCGCCCACCCGACCGCGATCTACCGGCACTTCCGGGACCGGGACGAGCTGATGCTCGCCCTGCTGGACGCCCTGCACACCGAGGCCCTGGAGGACCTGCCCGATCCCACCGACGACTGGGCGCGGGACCTGGCCGAGCTGGGGCGGTGCACCTACCGGGCCTTCCAGCGCCACCCGGAGGTGGCCCAGCACCTGGGGGTGCGCACGGCCCGGCGCACGCACGAGTTCCGCAAGGTGGAGCGGAGCGTGGACTGCATGCTCCGGGCCGGGTTCCCCCCGGCGGAGGCGGCCCGCTACTACCGGGTGTTCGGCGACTTCGTGCTGTCCTACGCGGCGCAGGACGCGGCGCTGGCCGCCCTGGACCCCGCGGTCCGCGAGGCCGACCTGCGGTCGTGGGAGGTCGACTACCGGAGCCTGCCGGCGCAGGAGTACACGGCCATAAACACGGTGGCCGACGTGCTGCCTCGGCTGGACGACCCGGAGAACTTCGAGACGGCGCTGGGGCTGATGATCGACGCGCTGCGGCTGCGCGCCGAGCGCGCCGAGCGGGCCGGGCGGGGCTGAGCGGGCCGGGCGGGGCTGAGCGGGCCGGGCGGGGCTGAGCGGGGCGGGTCAGGCGGAGGTGAGCGACAGTTTCACCGCGAAGCCCAGGAACAGGGCGCCCGCCGCCGAGGTCGCCCCGGCCGAGAGCCGGCGGCGGCGCCGGAAGGCGGCGGCCAGGCGGGTGCCGCTGAAGATCAGCGCCGACAGGTAGAGGAAGCTCGCCAGTTGGAGCAGCAGGCCCAGGACGAGGAAGGACACCGCGGGGTAGGCGTAGGCGGGGTCCACGAACTGGACGAAGAAGGAGAGCATGAAGATGATCGCCTTCGGGTTGAACAGCGACACCACCAGGGCCCGCCGGTAGGGGCGCTCGGCGGCGGCGACGCCGGGTACGTCCGCGGCGTCGGCGGCCTGCTGCTCCAGGCTGCGTCGGTGGCGGGTGGTCCACATGGTGTAGGCCGAGCGCAGCATCCCGACCGCCATCCAGACGAGGTAGGCGGCGCCCGCGAACTTCACGGCCGCGAACACGAGCGGGTTGGTCTGGAGCAGGGTGGCGGCCCCGGCCGCGGCGAGCAGCATGAGCACGGCGTCGCCGGTGAAGACCCCGGCGGCGGCCGTGTACCCGGCGCGGGTCCCGCTGCGCGCGGCGACGGAGATCACGTACAGCGAGTTGGGGCCGGGCAGGAGGATGATGAGGACGAGGCCTGCCAGGTAGGTGGGCAGGTCGGTGATGCCGAGCATGGAGTCAGTCTGTCATCCCACCTTTCCGGGTGGGAGGCCCGGTGCCCCGTGAGACCGCTCACCCGCGCCGCGGGTCGGGTCGGGTGTCGAGGCCGGGACCGGGCCCGGGGTCGGCGGCGAAGCGGCGGGCCAGCAGGTGGAAGGCCTCCTTGGGCTCCCAGTGGCCGTCGTCGGGGGACAGGCCCGACTCCAGGGAGGGCGGGCGCACGATCCCGAAGGACGCCTTGTCCTGGTCGCGTTCGGGGTCCTCGGAGTAGCGGCAGTCGCCCTCGATGAACATGCACACGAACGCGCCGTGCACCTCCTCGGTCTCGAACACGTCCAGCAGCTCCCCGAGGGTGTCGGCCTGCACCTTCTCGCTGCGCGGGTACCCGGGCCGGACCCTGCGGTCGTCCAGGTCGCGCCAGTCGAGGATGTCGGCGCCCGAGCCGCCCGCCTCGCGGGCGCCCTCGTAGGCGCAGCAGCCGAACTCGGTGACCAGCACCGGCTTGCCCCAGCGGCGCAGTGCCCGCAGTCCGCCCCGGTAGGCGCCCAGGTCCATGCCGTCGAGGTAGTGGTCCACGCCCACCAGGTCGAACGGGGTCCAGTCGACGCTCTCCCAGCTGCCGGAGCCGTAGGTGAGGGGGCCGCCGAACCCGGCCCGGGCGGTGGCGGCGAGGCGCCGCAGCAGCCGGTTCAGTTTCCAGTTGAAGAGGGGGAACAGCGGGAACAGCCACACCAGCAGGGCGGTGCGCACCCCGAACGTGCCACCCGGGATGATGCCGCGGGCGAAGAGGGTGAGCTCGCAGCCGACGTTGAGCCCCACCCGGTCCGGGTGGTCGGCGCGCAGGCGTTCGCAGAACGCGGCGGTGCGCTCCAGGCGCTCGGCGATCTCGTCCTGCGTCCCGTCCACCAGGCGCGGCTGCACCCACACGAACAGGCCGCGGTCCAGCGCCAGGCGGGCCGCCTCCTCCAGCCGGTCCAGGTCGTGGCCGAACACGGTGACGGCCGTGCAGTGCAGGTCCCCGGCGATGACCCGCATCTCCTCGGAGACCACGTCGGGCCGCCACCGCTCCCGCGAGTGCTGGCCCGGCAGGTAGGAGGAGCCCACGTCGTACAGCACGCCCTTCTGCCCCAGCGGGCGGCGCTGCGGCGCCCCTCCGGCCGCCGCGGACGCCGACCGGGCCGGGGCGGTCAGGTGAACGGCCGCCAGGGCGGCCAGACCGGAGACGGCCGACAGCGCCACGACCCATCCGGGGGACAGGCCGGTGACCCCGACCCCGGTCAGGACCAGCCCGGCGCGCACCCCCAGCCCGGTCCACAGCCCGCCCGAGCGCAGCCGCAGGTACCCCAGCAGGAAACCGAAGGCGAAACCCGTGGCGAGCGCGTTCGGGTCCCCCTGCGCCAGCGCGGTGGCCGGGGCGAACAACGCGGCCTGTGCCATCGCCGCTCCCAGCCCCCGCCAGCGCGCGCCCAGGGCGTGCTGGACGTAGCCCCGGAACACCGCCTCCTCGGGCAGCACCACCGCGACCAGCACCAGCGCCGCCGCACCCCAGGCCGCGGCGGGCGGTACGGCCGGGCTCCAGGCCCCCTGGGCCAGGGCCGCGCCCAGCACCGGGGCCGCTCCGACCAGCGCGGCGGCCAGCCCCGTCCCGGCGCCGAGCAGCGCGGCCCGGGTGCCGCCGGTCAGGCCCAGGGCGGCGAACGGGGTGGCGGTGGCGCGTAGCGCCGCCCACAGCAGCAGCGCCGTGGCCGGCGGGATCGCGAGCGGGGGAGCGAAGGCGGCGGCCAGGGCGAACCCCGCGGCCGCGGCCACCGCCCCGGCCAGGGCCCGGCGCGGGGACGGAGGGGATGGGTCGGTCATCGGGCGCCTCCCGGCTATACTCCGTACAACGTTCGGAGTTTCAATGTACGTGCAAAGCGGCGGGAGGCGCCAGTGGTGGACCAGGACGATCCGCGGCCGATCCTGGACCTGTTGTGGAACGGCATCGACCCGCCCCGGCGCGGCCCCCGCCACCGGCTCACCGTCGAGGCCGTGGTCGAAGCCGCCACCGCGGTCGCCGAGGAGGAGGGTCTGGCCGCCCTGTCCATGCGCCGGGTCGCCGCCGCCCTGGGCGTGGGCGCCGCCACCCTCTACACCTACATCCCCGACAAGGCCGCGCTGCTGGCCCTGATGGTGGACACGATGATCGCCCAGGCGCCCCGGCCGCACACCCTGCCCGGGACCTGGCGGGACAAGGTGGCCGCCTGGGCCCGCGCCGACCTGGGCGGCTACCGCGCCCACCCCTGGCTGGTCGACCTCATGGGGACCGAGCGCCCCGTCGGCCCGGGCGCGCTGGCCTGGACCGACTCGGCGCTGCGGGTGTTCGAGGGCACCGGCCTGACCGACCGCGAGGTGCTGGCGGTGATCGAGGGCGTGGACGGCTACGTGCGCGGCCACGCCGCCCGGGCGGTGGACGCCGACCGCACCGCCCGCCGCACCGCCCCCGACGGGCGGGCCTGGTCGCAGGCCCAGCTGGAGTACCTGTCCGGCCGCGTGACCCCCGGCCGCTTCTCGGCCGTCGAGCGCCTCACCGAGCCGGGACCCGGGGTGGAGGAGGTCTTCGAGGAGGGCCTGTCCTGGCTGCTGGACGGCGTCGAACGCCGCATCGCAGCCCGCGCCGCCGGCTGAGGGGGCGGGCGGGGGTCAGCGGCGGGAGGCTCGGCGGCGTTCGGCGCGGTGGGCCTCCAGCAAGCCCGGGGCCAGTAGGTGGCCCAGCCCCGCACGGTCCAGGCGGGCTACGAGCGCGGCCTCGGTCAGGCCCAGGCCCTCGGCGGCCGCGCCCAGCCGCCACCGCGCGGTGCGCAGTGCGGCGAGCAGGCGGGCCTGCCGGGTCTGGGCGGCCGACAGCCGCAGCGTCTTGAGGTAGGCGGTGCGCCCGTCGGCGTCGGCGACCACCTCGCCCACGTGCAGGTCCTGCCCGCGGGTCGGCTCCGGGGCCAGCCATCCGGTGCGGAACCGGGGCCGCCGTCCCGCGCCGTCGGGGTCGCGGTCGTACCCGCCGAAGTCGACCCCGCCCCCGGCCCGGTACAGCGCGCCGGTCAGCGACGACAGCATCAGCCCGTCGTGGCCGCGGCGGGTCTCCTCCCGGCTGCGCGCCACCTCCCGGCGCAGGTCCGCCAGGGAGCGCACCCGCGACTCCCGCAGCGGCGTGTACAGCGGGGCGACCGTCGGCCGCAGCAGCCCGTACAGGTAGAGCGCCTCGCCGAACAGGTCCAGCAGCATGCTCGCGTGCAGCGCACGGTAGTCGTCCGGGTGCGGGTACAGGTGCACCGACGCCAGCACGTCGGCCACGTACACCGCCACCCCGCACTGGCCGGGGTGGATCTCGAACACCCGCAGCGCCTCGGCCAGCCCTCTGATCTCCTCGCCGGGGCGGGCGTCCGACACGGGGGAGGGCGGCCCGTGGCGGAGCAGGTTCCGCGACCACTCCGCCCAGGCGATCTCGGGGCCGCCGGAGAACAGCGACAGCAGCCCGTCCACGGCCAGGCGCATCGGCAGGAACCGGCCCCGACCCCGGTCGGCCGCACGCACCCGGTGGCCGCGCAGGTCCAGGTGCATGCGCCGGGGTGCCGAGGAGCGCCCGGGCGGGAGGACCCGGGTCCCGTAGGAGGCGCTGGGTACGGCGTCGCCCTCCCAGGTCAGCACATAGGCGTGCGGGACGTAGCAGTACATCTCGGCGTGCTCGTACTCCCGGGCCAGGGCCCGGTTGTCGCGCAGGTCCCCGGCGGCCACCGGGTGCAGCCGCAGCCCCGGCACCGGCTCGCTGCGCAGCAGCGGCACCAGGCGCACGGCACCCCACTGCTGGGCGGTGCCGGTGGTCACCCCGGCCAGGTCGAGTGCGTCGTTCACGCGTCCCCCTCGGCGGCCAGCAGGGTGTCGGCGGTGGCCAGCAGGTGCGCGCGCAGCTCGGCCAGCCCCAGCCGCCCTTCCCCGAACCGGGCCAGCTCCACCAGCGAGGGCAGCACCGCCGGGTCGTGCAGCCCGATGGTGGGCACCGCCGGGGACAGCCGGAACGGGGCCAGGGTGCCCGCGTCCAGCACCGGGGCCAGGTGCACCACCGCCACCGACCGCTCCGGGTCCACGCGCCGCCGCCACAGCAGCAGGGCGTCCGAAAGCAGCGGCGGGGTGTCGTCGTAACCGTCGGACACCACGACCACCCGGGCGGGCCCGGTGTCCAGGGCGTCCAGGATCGCCTCGGTGAGCCGGGTGGGGCCCGCCGGGCGGGCGGTGAGCGCGTCGGTGCGCCCCGACAGCCAGTGCGAGGAGCCGTCCGGGGACAGCACCCGCAGCAGGTGGTGGCAGGCCAGGGCCAGCGCCAGCGGGCGGTTGCGGCGCACCGGGGACCCGATCGAGGAGTAGCTGTCGTCCAGGACGGCGGCGGTGCGCGGCCAGGTCCCGGCCAGCGGGCCGGCGGTGCGCCGGGCGGCCCGCTCCAGCGCCGCCTCCAGCTCGGCGCGCCGCTCGCGGCGTTCGGCCACCGGCAGGCCCAGCACGTACACGCACAGGCGCAGCAGCGGGGCCGAGCCGAGGTCGGACAGCGGGGCGTCCAGGCCGAGCCGGCGCGCGCCGCGGTCCAGGCGCAGCCGCTCGGTGACGGTGGTGCGCCCGGCGATGCCCTCCAGGAACACGGCGCGCGGCACCCGGTGGTGGGCGGCGAACCCCTCGGCGACGGTGAACGGCAGGCCGTACAGGTCCCGGGCCGCGTAGTGGGCGCGGCGGTGGGCCTCCAGCAGGGGCGCGGAGTAGGGGCGGGCGCGCCGGGCGGCCGGGCCGGAGAACAGGAACCGGGCCACCTCGCCCGGCAGCGGCACCCGCGCGTGCCGGGCGGTGGCGCGCAGCCCCTCACGGTACTTGAGGGCGTCCAGCTCCAGCGGTCGGCGGGCGGTCCAGGCGCGCATGACCGCGCGGGTGCGGCGGTTGTTGACGCGTTCGGCGGCCAGGCGCCGGAACAGGCGGTACACGCGCTGCGGCGGCATCCGCGCCAGCCGGCGGCCGATCAGCCCGTTCTCCCGGGCGCGGACGGCCGGGTCGGCCCCCGGGCGCGGGCGGGACAGCAGCGTGTGCACGATCCGGGCGGCGTTGTGGTCGTTGACGTGCAGGGCGAGCATCAGCCCGTACAGGTCGGGCAGGGTGCCGTGTACGTAGTCGTGCAGGAAGTCCAGGGACGGGCGCTGCTCCTCGACACCGGTGTGGAACTCGCGCTGCCCGGTGGAGGAGATCGCCGCGGAGGCGAACAGCAGCAGGTCCTCGCAGGCCAGCAGGTCGGTGTAGGTGTCGGTCATCGCCGCGTCCGTCGTGGGGTGGGTGGGGCGGGCCGGGGAGTGCCGGCGCGACCGGCGTGAATGATGCTTACAAGGCGGTTCTCGGAAGTCGCGACCCGAGTCCCACGGCCCGCCCGTCGAACCTAGCAGGACGGGCGAGCGGCGCGGAACCGCTTTTCCCGCCGCCCCGGGCCCGAATCCCGGACCGCCGCCACCGGCGGTGTTCGAGCGCGAATTGCCATTATCCGGGCGGCATGATTCGTGAATTTACTTTTCGGGAAACCATATGGGCGGGAAAGATTAATTTACCTCGCACTGTTTTATTTTGCCGCCCCGCGTCCCCCGCCCCATTTTTGTGCGATGAGACTGGAAGAGGAGGCGGATACCGTCCGTATGGAAGGACAGACCCCATGGCCCAGAACACCAAGGGCGAGAACACGGCACCGGGACGGCGCCGGGCCAAGAACAGGACCGTCGCGCTGCGCATCAAGAGCGCCCGGGAGCAGTTCGAGGAATTGACCGGCGCCGTCGTGGAGTCCGTGTCCGGGGTGGACCGGGAGGACGGGGAGTGGGTGGTGACCGTGGAAACGGTCGAGCTGCGGCGCGTCCCGGACACGGTGAGCCTGCTGGCGACCTACCGCCTCGAACTCGACTCCGACGGGGCCCTCACGGGTTACCGGAGGGAGAAGCGCTACGTCCGCGGACGCGCGGACGACCACCACTGACCCCTCGACCACCGCGAAGAAGGTCGCACCCATGACCGTCATGCACTCTCCCACCAGCGCCGCCCGCCCGGCCGGGCTGTACGACGTCCTCGACCTCATCCTCGACAAGGGGCTGGTGATCGACGTCTTCATCCGGGTCAGCGTCGTGGGCATCGAACTCATCACCATCGACATCCGGATCGTCGTGGCCAGCGTGGACACCTACCTCCGCTTCGCCGAGGCCTGCAACCGCCTCGACCTCTCCGACAGCGGAGGGGTGGGCCTGCCCGACCTCCTGGGCGGGACCATGGAGAAGGGCGCCGAGGGTAAGTCCAAGGGCCTGGTGCGCGGGGTCACCGAGGCCGTCACCGAACCCTTCAAGAGCGACGACTCCGACGACTCCGAGAAGAAGGAGGAGAAGAAGGAGCGCACCCCGTCGAGGTCCCGGCGCCGCTCGGCCGACAAGGAGTCCGAGTGAACACGGGCCTGTACGTCTACGGCATCCTCCGGGACCCCTCCTTCCCGGAGGAGTTCGCGTTCCCGGGGGTGGGCGACCCGCCGGGCCGGGTCACCCCGGTCCGCGCCGCGGGCCTGGCCGCCGCCGTCAGCCCCGCGCCCGAGGACCTGCGCCCCCGGCGCCGCGACCTGGTCGCGCACCAGAGCGTCCTGGAGGCCCTGGCCGAACCGGGGCCGGTCCTGCCGCTGCGCTTCGGCGTCGTGGCGCAGGGCCGGGAGGCCCTGGCGGAGGAGCTGGAGCGTTCGCGCGAACGGTACGAGGCCCTGCTCGCGGAGGTCGAGGGCCGGGCCGAGGTGAACGTCAAGGCCTACCACGACGAGGACCGGGCGCTGCGGGCCGTCCTGGAGGGCGACGAACGGCTCCGCGAGGCCAACCGGAGGCTGCGCGAGGCGGGCGGCGGCACGGTCTCCGAGCGCATGGCGTTCGGCGAGGAGGTGGCGCACGCCGTCGCGGCGCTGGCCGCCGCCGACGCCGACACGATCGTGCGGGCCCTGTCCGAGGTGACCGACCGGCTGGTCCTGGGCACCTCGGCGGCGGCGGGCGGATGCCTGGCCAACGTGTCGCTCCTGGTCGACCGGGCCGGAGCCGAGCGGGTCGAACAGGCGGCGCGGCGGCTCGACCGGGACCTGGCGCACGTCCGCCTCGACGTCCACGGGCCGCTGCCCCCGTACAGCTTCGTGGCCGGGCCGGGCGGCGCGGACCTCGCGGCCGAGAACCCGGTGTGAAGGGAACGGATGCGTCCATGGGCCTTTTGCGAATGATCTTGACATCACCGACCGCGCCGATCCGCTTTGTCGGCTGGACCGCGGAACAGGTCCTCGAAGCGGCGGAAAGGGAGTATTACGATCCGGCGGCCGTCCAGGGAATGCTCATGGACGCGTTCCGCCGTTTTGAAGCAGGAGAGATGAGCGAAGAAGAATTCGATGACATCGAAGACCAATTATTGGAGCGCCTGGCCGAGGCCGAGCGTTTCCACGGTCTCCGGTGACGGAGAGGGATCCATGGGGGGAACCGGACAGATACTGGTCGCCGTCGGCGCCGGGTACGTGCTCGGGCGGCGGCGGAAGTTCAAGGTCGCCGTCGCGCTGGCCATGTACATCGCGATGAAGAAGCTGAAGATCGACCCGCGCAAGCTGGCCCGGGAGGTCAGGGACGAGATCGCCTCGTCGCCGCTGCTGGAGCAGCTGAAGAAGGAGACCAGGGAACAGGTGGCCGGTGCGGGCAAGGGTGCGGTCGACACCCTGGTGACCGGCTGGGCCGAGCGCCTGGCCGACTCCCTCAACGCGCGCACCGAGAGCCTCGGCGGCGGATCCGGGGAATCCGAGCAGGCGGAGAAGGGCGAGGAGTCCGCGAAGGAGGAGGAGCCCGAGAAGGAGGAGGCCGGGAAGGACGAGGAGCCGGAGGCCGAGAACGGGGAAGGGACCGGCTCCGAGGAGGAAGAGGAGGAACCCGGAGAGGCGGCCGAGGAGAAGCCGCCCGAGAAGCCGAAGCGGCGACGCGCCTCCACCGCCAAGGGCACGAGCGGCGGGACCTCGCGCAAGCCCGCCGCGCGCAAGCGCTCCACCAGGAGCGGATCGAGCGGCGGCCGCACGCGCAAGCCCGCGGCGGAGGAGGGTGGCCAGGATGGCTGAGGACGGTGCGGGCCCGATCGCCCGGTTGCGCGAGATGGCCGACAAGAACCCCGCCACATCCAAGCTCGCGGACGCGGTGCAGGGCTACGCGTCCGCGAAGGCCAAGAACCTCGTGTCGGGCTCGGTGAAGTCGCTGGGCAACGTCGCCGAACGCCTCGTCGGCGGAGGCGGTTCCGATGACGACTCCTCCCTCGGCGCCCGAGCCGCCAAGGGCGCCATCGTCGAGGGCGGCAAGGGACTCAAGGACAAGGCCAAGGGCCTGGTCGGCAAGCTGCCCGGCGTGGGCGGCGGCTCCGGGGGCGGGGGCGGCGGGGGCGGCAAGTGGCCGGTCACCATCGTCGAGGACATCGACGTCGGCGTCCCGGTCCGCGCCGCCTACAACCAGTGGTCCGCCTTCCCCGACTTCGGGCGGTTCGCCAAGGGGGTGATCAGCGTCAACGACGGCGACGACGAGACCTCCTCACGCTGGAACGCGAAGGTCCTCTGGTCCAACCGGAGCTGGGAGGCCACCATCACCGAGCAGATCCAGGACTACCGGATCGCCTGGGAGAGCGAGGGGGAGAAGGGCACCACCAAGGGCGCCGTCACCTTCCACCCGCTGGGCGAGAACCTCACCAAGATCCTGCTGGTGGTCGAGTACCGGCCGGTCGGGCTCTTCGAGCGCACCGGCAACATCTGGAAGGCCCAGGGGCGCCGGCTGCGGCTCGACCTCAAGCACTACCGCCGCCACCTCATGATGATGGCCCAGGAGGAGGCCGGTGAGCTGGAGGGCTGGCGCGGCGAGATCCGCGACGGCGAGGTCGTCGTCTCCCACGACGAGGCGCTGGAGCGCGAACGCGAGGAGGCGGAGGACACCGGGGGCGAGGAGCCCGAGGAGGAACCGGAGGAGGACGAGGAGGAGCCGGAGGAAGACGAAGGGGAGGAGGACGAAGAGGAGGAAGAGGAGCCCGAGGACGAAGAGGAGTACGAGGAGGAGGAAGAAGAGGACGAGGACGACGAGCGCTGATCGGACCCGGGAGGTCCCGTGAGTGAACCCGTTCCCTGGCAGAGGACGCGGGACGGCCGGAACCTGGCCGCACCGTCCTCACCGGCGAGCCTGGCCGACGTTCTGGAACGCGTGCTCGACAAGGGCATCGTCATCGCCGGCGACATCCAGATCAACCTGCTGGACATCGAACTGCTCACCATCAAGCTGCGGCTGCTGGTGGCGTCGGTGGACAAGGCCAAGGAGATGGGCATCGACTGGTGGGAGCACGATCCGGCGCTCTCCTCCAAGGCGCGCGACCGCGACGACGACGAGCTCGCGGAGGAGAACCGGCGGCTGCGGGAGCGGATCGAGCAGTTGGAGGGGCGCGCCGAGGTCGACGCCGGTGACCGCGACGAGAGCGGGGACGGCGGGGACCGGAGCGGGGAGCGGTCGAAGACGGGCGGTGAGGACGCATGAGCGCCGCGGCGGAGATCAGCTACGTCTACGCGGTGACCCGCGCCCCCGGGCCCGCCCCGGACGCCGTCGACGGGGTGCGCGGCGTGGGCGGCGGCCCCGTCCGGACCGTCGGGTCCGGTGACCTCGCCGCCGTGGTCGGCACGGTGCCCGCGGCCGAGTTCGGCGAGGCGGCCCTCAAGGAGCGGTTCGAGGACCTGGGGTGGCTGGAGGAGGTGGCCCGGGCCCACCACACCGTGGTCGAGGCGGTGACCCGGAGCACTGCGGCGGTGCCCCTGCGGCTGGCCACCCTCTACCGCGACGACGAACGGGTGCGCGGGGTCCTGGAACGCGAGCACGGGGTCTTCGACTCCGCGCTGCGCCGCCTCGACGGCCGGGTCGAGTTCGGGGTGAAGGTCTTCGCCGTCCCGCCCCCGCGCACCGAGGACGTGCCGGCCGCACGGGGGCCCGGGGCCGGGCGGGAGTACCTGCGCAGGCGCCGCGAACGGCACCGCCACCGCGACGACGAGTGGCGGCTGGTGGGCGAGCTGTGCGAGCGGATCGACGCCGAACTGCTGGGGCTGTCGCGCGACCGCCGCTCGCACCGCCCCCAGCCCGCGGCGCTGTCCCGGGCCGAGGGCGAGAACGTCATGAACGCGGCCTACCTCGTCGACGCGCGGGACGCGGCGTCGTTCCTGGGGGCCGTGGGGCGGTTGCGGGAACGGGCTCCGGAGCAGGCCCGGGTCGAGGTGTCGGGGCCGTGGGCGCCCTACTCCTTCGCCTCGCTGGAGGGGGGCGGTGAGGGGCCGTGAACGGATCGGGAGGGGACAGAGGTCCGGACCGGGCCGTGGTCGTGCGCTCGGAGGAGTCCGAGCCCTGGCTCGACCGGGAGATATCGCTGGTGGACCTGCTCGACCGGGTCCTGGGCACGGGCGTGGTGATCACCGGCGACCTGACGGTCTCCATCGCCGATGTGGACCTCGTCCGCATCTCGCTGCGCGCCCTGGTCGCCACCGTCGGGGAGGACGTCCCCTCGCCCTGGGAGCACGGGCACCCCCTGCGCCCGGTGACGGGGGCCGATCGGGGACGGATGTCGGAGGGACGGTCATGACGGAGCACACGCGGGACGGACGGGACGCGGCCGGGGGCCGGGACGGGGAGGCCCCGGAGTTCCTCGGCGGGCTGCGCCGGACCCTGGATTCCGCGGGTACCGGAACGGGGGCCGGGACCGGGAGGCGGCGGGGCGCGGGACCGCCGGAGCGGCGGATCTCCGCGGACCCCGATACGGTGGAACGCGACCTGATCAAGCTGGTCCTCACCGTGGTGGAACTGGTGCGCCAGCTCATGGAGCGCCAGGCCCTGCGCCGGATGGACCAGGGGGACCTGAGCGAGGAGCAGGAGGAGCGCGTCGGCATGACGCTGATGCTCCTGGAGGAGCGCATGACGGAACTGCGCGAGCGCTACGGGCTGACCGCCGCCGACCTCAACCTCGACCTGGGGCCGCTGGGCTCCCTGCTGCCCCGGGAGTGACCGGGACCTCCCCGCCCGGCCGGTCTTCGCGGAACCCTTCCCGCCTCCCGGGGCGATAACGTCGTCGATGTCCGAATGCCGCCCTGGGAGGGAGCGCCGCGTGCCCCTGCGCCCGCTCGTCCGCTCGGTGCTGGTGCTCGCCCTGGCCGCCCTGGCGGTGGCCGTCCCCGGCGCGGCGGTCCCGCACGACCCCGGGCAGGGGCTCCGCTCCACGGGCTGCGGGCTGGCCGCACCCCAGGAGCCGGGGGAGACGGTGCGGTACACCCTGGTCAGCGGTGGTGTGGAGCGCGGCTACCTGCTCCACCTGCCCGCGGGGTACGGTCCCGGCCGGGCCTGGCCGGTGCTGCTGGCCTACCACGGGCGCGGCGGCAGCGGCGAGGGCATGGCGGAGTACTCGGGGCTGACCGGGCTGCCCGCCGTGGTGGTGCTGCCCGACGCGCTGATCGGCGAGGACGACCGCTCGGCCTGGCAGGGCGCCCCCTACTCCCCGCCCGGGGTCGACGACGTCGCCTTCACCCACGCGCTGCTGGACACGGTGGAGTCGCGGCTGTGCGTGGACCGCGGCCGGGTGTACGCCGCGGGCATGTCCAACGGGGGCGGGTTCACGGCGGTGCTGGCCTGCGCGGCGCCGGGGCGGATCGCCGCGATCGCGCCGGTGGCGGGCGCGTTCTACCCGCACGGCCTGGAGTGCGACACCTCCCGGGCGGTCCCGGTGGTCTCCTTCCACGGCACCGACGACGGCACCATCCCCTACACCGGCGACCCGGAGCGGCGGCTGCCCGACCTCACCGGCTGGCACGCCGACCGGGCCGCGGCCAACGGCTGCCGGCGGGGGCCGGAGGCGGAGCGGCTGGGCCCGGACGTCACCGCGCTGGAGTGGACGGGCTGCGCCGGGGGAGCGGACGTGCGGCACCTGATCGTGGCCGGGGGCGGGCACACCTGGCCGGGGGCGGCCCCCTCCAGCGGTTCCGGGCACACCACCGACACCGTGGCGGCGTACCGGGAGCTGTGGCGGTTCACGGCCCGGTACCGCCTGCCGCCGGGCTGATCCCCGAGCCGGACCCGCCCCACCTGCGGGGTTGACGCGGTGGAAACGCGCGTGTGACTTGACGCACTCACCGACTAAGTGATTTAGTCACTTTATGAGTAGATCCGAGCCCTCCCTCTCCGAGCGCCTGGCCGACGACATCGTCGAGATCATCCGCGAACAGCACCTGCGCCCCGGAGACCTCCTGGCGTCCTCCCGCGAACTCGCCCAGCGCTTCGAGGTCACCACCCCCACCGTCCGCGAGGCCCTGCGCCGACTGGAGGCCACCGGGGTCGTCGAGTTCCGGCACGGATCGGGCACCTACGTGGGCCCCGGCTTCGCCCGCACGCTCATGGTCAACCCCCACCTGCCCCGCGGGGCAGGCGACTCCGTCCTGGAACTGGCCGAGGCCCGCCTGGTCGTCGAACCCGCCATCGCCGCCCGCGCCGCCCTGGCCCGCACCGACGACGACCTCGCCCAGCTGGGGCAGTCCGCGCAGAACGCCCTGCACCCGCCCCGGTTCGGCCCCGGCAGCGCCGTCCACTTCCACATCGCCCTGGCCGCCGCCACCGGCAACCCCCTGCTCAAGGAGACCGTCGAGGCCCTGCTGCACGTCCGCGCCCGCGAACAGGTCGAGATCCGCCACCGCTACCACGACCGCGAGCGCGACCACGCCGAGCACCTGCTCATCCTGGAGGCCGTCCGGGACGGGGACGCCGACGCCGCCGAGCGCCTCACCCGCGACCACCTGAGCGCCATCCGCGACGCCGTCGCCGGGCAGGCCCGATGAGCGCCCGCCCTGAGCCCTCCGAACCCCGCCTGTACCTGGCCGAGATGACCACCGTCGAGGCCGAGCGCGCCGTCACCGACAGCCCGCTGGTCCTGCTCCCCGCCGGCGCCTTCGAACAGCACGGCCCCGGCCTGCCACTGGCCACCGACCTGGTCCGCGCCGAGCGGGTGGCCGAACGCGTCGCCGCGCGCCTGGGCGGGCGCGCCGTCATCGGCCCCGCCCTGCCGGTCGGCGTCTCACCCCACCACCTGGCCTTCGCCGGGACGCTCAGCCTGGGCGTCGACACCTTCCGCACCGTGGTCCACGAGTACGTCGAGGGCCTGTACCGGCACGGCTGGCGCAAGGTCCTGGTCGTGACCGGGCACGGCGGCAACAACGCCGCCCTCACCACCGTCGCCCAGGACCTGCTGGCCCGCCGCCCGGACCTGGAGTTCGCCTGGACCCCGCTCACCGCGCTGGCCGCCGACGCCGTGGCCGCGATGGACGTGCGGGAGGTCAGCGGGCACAGCGGCGAGGCCGAGACCGCCCAGATGCTCCACCTGGCCCCCGGGCTGGTCCGCACCGGGCTGCTGGAGGCGGGCACCACCGCCCTGGCCGAGCTCGACGACCTGTCCCGCCTGGCCCGGCGGCGCGGACACCCCACCCTCCAGGTCCGCTACGACCGACTCAGCGCGAACGGGGTCCTGGGCGACCCCGCGCGCGCCACCGACGCCGACGGCGCGGCCATCGTCGCCGCGATCGTCGACCGCATCACCGAGTTCGCCGAGGAGTGGCTCAAGGCCTAGCCGCCCCGGCCCTCCCGCCCCG
>NZ_JBJJBV010000061.1:0-44917 GCF_045446735.1 Nocardiopsis protaetiae | reverse complement strand
CAACGCCCTCCGGCCGGGGCCGGGGCCTCCGGGTAGATGGGCAACCCCCTGGGGCGGAGGCGATGCCTTCGCCGACCCCCTGGAGCCGGAGGAACCGTTCCCCGCATACCCGTCAGGGCCGCGGCCCCGAACAGACCACCCCCGCACCCCACAGCGTTGACGCCACACACGCACTTGCCCACCGGCGGGGGCCTGGGACCCCAAACAGGCGGCAACCCCCGGAACCGGAACCAGGGCCGGAAGCCTCCTGTCGGTGCGACCGGGCTGACACGCCCGGGCCGTGGTCCCGCCGAACCGGTGCCCGGAGGGGCGCCGCGGCGGGGTCGCCGCATGTCAGGGGTGTTTTGCGGGGTTATGTCACCTCGGGGGGAGGAGACCGCTACCCCGGGGAGGAGGGTCGTGCACCCCCGGGGGAACCTAGAATTCTCTCTCGGTCCCCCACAGCCGCCACACCTTCGTTCCGACGTCTCCCCCTGTACGCCCTTCCCCCGTAGAGGAACAGCGCGCCCATGAACAGTTCGGAAGCCGACTCCGGTCGACTCCTGGCCAACCGATACCGCCTGGACGAGGTCATCGGCGCGGGCGGCATGGGCCGGGTCTGGAAGGGGGTCGACACCCTCCTGGACCGGCCGGTCGCCGTCAAGGAGCTGACCACCCCGCCGAACCTGCCCGCGCACGAGGTGGAGGTCCTGCGCACCCGCATGCTCCGCGAGGCGCGCAGCGCCGCCCAGCTCAGCCACCCGTCGATCATCACCGTGTTCGACGTGGCCGAGGAGGACGGCCGCCCCTGGATCGTCATGGAACTGGTCAGCGGCTCCTCCCTGGGCGACCTCATCCGCGAGGGCGGGGTGCTGCCGGTGGCCCGGGTCGCCGACATCGGCGAGCAGATGTGCGCCGGGCTGTCGGAGGCGCACGCCAGCGGCATCGTCCACCGCGACATCAAGCCCGGCAACGTGCTCATCGACGGCAAGGGCCGGTCGGTGCTCACCGACTTCGGCATCGCCCACCTGGACGGCGCCACCCACCTGACCAGCACCGGGCTGCTCATCGGCTCGCCCAGCTACCTGGCGCCGGAGATCGCCCACGGGCACTCCGCCACCCCCGCCTCGGACGTGTGGTCCCTGGGCATCACCCTGTACCAGGCGCTGGAGGGCACCCTGCCCTTCGACCGGCCCACCCCGGTGGCCACGCTGACCGCGATCGTCACCCAGGAGCTCCCGGCCCCCGTCAACGCCGGGCCGCTGGCCCCGCTGCTGCGGGAGCTGTGCGCCAAGAAGCCCGAGGACCGGCCCGACGTCGACACGGTCCGGGCCCGGCTGCGGGAGATCCGGGACCGGGCCGAGGCGGCCGAGGCAGCCGCCCCGGTGGCGCCGACCCTCACCACGACGGTGCCGACCGAGGAGCCGGAGGTGGAGGAGGCGGCCATGGCGTCCGGCCCGCCGCCCGCCCCCGAGCCGGCTCCGGAGCCCGCGGCCGCCGCGCCCCGGACGGCCGGGCGGGACCGGTCCCGGCGGCGCAACCTGCTGGTGGTCGCCGCGGCCTTCGTCGTCCTGGTGGTCGCCGCCGGCACCACGGTCTTCATCAGCATGAACCGGGACGGCGAACCCGACGCCGGGCTGGTCTCCCAGCAGGAGGCCGGGGCGGCCCCGTCGCAGGAGGAGTCGGAGCCGCCGGCCGAGGAGGGCGGCGAGGACGACGACTCCGAGGAGGCCGCGGAGGAGGCCGCGGAGCAGGAGCAGGCCGAGGAGGAGGACCCCTGGGCCGGCGAGATGGCGGTGCACGAGGACTCCAGCGGTTTCGCCGTGGAGTACCCGGCCGACTGGACCCTGCGCAGGCAGGGCCACATGGTCTACTTCGACAACCCCGACGGCGGCTACCTGCTGGTCGACCAGACCGATTCCCCCGGCCCGGACGCAGCCCGGGACTGGCGCGAGTTCGAGCCGCAGGCGCGGGGCGGCTTCCCCGGCTACTCCATGACCGGCATCGAGGAGGTCGAGGGCGGCTGGGCCGACTCCTACCTCACCGCCGCCGACTGGGAGTTCACCTACGACGGCCGGGGCGGGCGCATGCACGCCATCAACCGCGGCTTCCACACCGAGGAGAAGGGCTACGCGCTCTTCCTGGTGGCCAGCAACGAGCACCCCGACCTGAACCGGCAGCTGCTGGACCGGCTCTCGGAGACCTTCGTCCCCGCGGCCTGAGGGCACGGGACGCGCGGGGCCCCGGGGGACGTCCCCCGGGGCCCCGCGCGCGTTCGGCCGGACCCCGGTCAGAACACCGAGCAGTTCGTCGCCTGCGTGAACGTGTCCAGGGCCAGGGCACCCGTCACCGAGTTCCCCTTGGCGTCCAGCCCCGGACCCCAGGCGGCGATCGAGTACCGGCCCGGCACGACCGCCAGGATGCCGCCGCCCACCCCGCTCTTGCAGGGCAGGCCAACCCTGTACGCGAACTCGCCCGCCGCGTCGTAGGTGCCGCAGGTGAGCATGATCGCCAGGATGCGCCGGGCGGCGCCCCGGTCGAGCATCCTGCTCCCGTCCGCCCGCACCCCGTGCCGGGCCAGCAGCAGCCCGGCCCGGGCCAGCTCCGTGGCGGTGATGGTGATGGAGCACTGCCGGAAGTAGTGGTCCAGCGTTTCCGGGACGGGGTTGCGCATGTTCCCGAACCCCGCCATCAGGTGGGCCAGCGCCCGGTTGCGCTCACCCGTCGCCTGCTCCGAGTGCGCCGTCACCCCGTCGGTGTCCAGGTCGGGGTTGCCGGTCTCGGCGCGCAGCAGCTCGCGCAGGGTCGCGAAGGCGTCCCCGGTCTCGGCCAGCAGCTCGTCGGTGACCACGATCGCGCCCGGGTTGATGAACGGGTTGCGCGGGATGCCGTTCTCGAACTCCAGCTGGTAGAGCGAGTTGAACGCGCTGCCGGAGGGCTCCCGGTGCACCCGCTCCCAGATGTGCGTGTCGCCCTTCCGCGTGTCGCCCTTCTGTGTGACCAGCGCCAGCGTGAACACCTTGGTGATGCTCTGCATGGAGAAGCGGAGGTCGGTGTCGCCGACGGTGTGCACCCGCCCGTCCACGGTCGCCACCGCGAACCCGAAGCGGGCCGGGTCCACCCGCCCCAGCTCCGGGATGTAGTCCGCCACCCTCCCCTCGCCGATGTGCGGGCGGACCCGCGCCATCACGACGGTGAGTGCGTCGTCCAGGTCGATCTCGTCATCGTGCGCGCTCGTGGAACCGCTCACCGGATCCCCCTTCGGTCCTCGGGTCAACCGTCCTGGACGAGGCGGGCGTCGTGCACCAGCAGCGCCACCTGCACCCGGTTGTTCAGCCCCAGCTTGGTGAGGATGCTCGACACGTGCGTCTTGACCGTCGGCACGCTCAGGAACAGCGACGCCGCGATGTCGGCGTTGGACCGGCCCTGGCCCACCGCCACCGCCACCTCCAGCTCCCGGGCGTTGAGGGCGGCCAGCCGGCCCCGCGCCCGGTCGGCCCGCGCGTCCGCGTCGTTGTCGCCGACCCGCTCCACCAGCCGCTTCGTCACCGTGGGGGACAGCACCGACATGCCCCGCGCCACCTGGCGCACCGACTCCACGATCTCCGCCGGCGGCGTGTCCTTGAGCAGGAACCCCGCGGCGCCCGCCCGCAGCGCCCGCAGCACGTGCTCGTCGGCGTCGAACGTGGTCAGCACCAGCACCTCCGGCGGGTCCTCCAGCGCCCGCAGCCGCTCCGTGGCGGTCAGCCCGTCCACCGTCGGCATCCGGATGTCCATCAGGACCACGTCCGGGGAGTACCGCTCCACCAGGTCCAGGACCTTGCCGCCGTCCTCCGCCTCGGCCAGGACCTTGATGTCGGGGGCCCCGCCCATCATCATCACCAGCCCCACCCGGACCAGTGCGTCGTCGTCGACGATGACCACGCCGATGTCCCGGGGGTCGCGCTGCGCCTCGCTCATGCGGGCCACGGTAGCCAAGCGGACAGGCACCAGCCACCTTCGGGCGTGCGGCCGTGTTCCAGCCGGCCCGACAGCAGCGACACCCGCTCGGTCAGGCCCACCAGCCCCTGGCCGTCGGAACCGCTCCGCGGACCCGGCGCCGGGGCGCGGCCGTTGCGCACCTCCACGGTCAGGCCCTCCCCGGGGGCGCCCCGCACCGACACGCGGGTGTCCGCGCCCGGGGCGTGCTTGCGCACGTTCGTCAGCCCCTCCTGCACGATCCGGTAGGCGGTGCGGCCCGTCCGGTCCGGGACCGTCCCCTCGTAGTCCTCGGTGAACGCCACCCGCGCCCCGGCCTCGTCGGCCTCCTCCACCAGCTGGCGCAGGTCCGCCATGGTCGGCTGGGGCAGCTCGCCCACCGGGGCGCGCAGCACCCCGATCACCTCCCGCAGGTCCTGGAGGGCCTGGTGGGCGCTCTCCCGGATCACCTTCGCCGAACGCGCGATCTCCCGCGGCGGCGCGTCCGGCCGGTACTCCAGGGCGCCCGCGTGCACGCTCAGCAGCGACAGCCGGTGCCCGAGCACGTCGTGGATCTCCCGGGCCATGGCCTCGCGCACCTGGTGCTGGGCGTGCTCGGCGCGCAGCTGCGCCTCCGTCTCGGCGTGCACCGCCCGCTCGCGCAGCGAGTCCACCAGCTCCCGCCGGTGGTGGACGGTCAGGCCCCAGCCGATGACCGCGCCCTGGATCGCCACCCCCAGCAGGAAGGCGACCAGGGGCGGCAGGTGGGGGTCGGGCAGCAGGAGGGTCTTGAGGCCCACCGAGGCGATGGCCAGGCCGAAGACCACCAGGCTCACCTTGGGCGGCCGGTGCAGGGCCAGCGAGAACAGGGCGATGAGCAGGGCGCCCGAGGTCAGCTCCGTGACGACCGAGACCGCGACCAGCGCCACGGCGATCTGGACCGGCCAGCGCCGCCGCCACCACAGGGACGTGCAGGCCGCCAGGGCCACCAGCCGCTCGGAGGCCTCCCACCAGGTGGGGGGATCGGGCACGGTGATCACGGGGACCTCGCCGCCGGGCGGGCCCGGCGGCGGGAAGTTCAGCACCGTCATGGCCGCGAAGACGAGGGCGAGCAGGAACATGGACAGGTCCACGATCCAGTCGCGCACATCTCTTCTGTACGGCCCGGTGACGGTGTTCATAACGACGCGAGTCTACGTTCCGGCAGGCCGCGGCGGTCCCCCCGCGCACGCGGACGATACCGATGGCGGTGGGCTTACCTACTTCGGTCACCGCCCGCGCGGTTCTCGTCCACTTCCGTCGCGGCGGTGGGTACCGTGGAGTCGATGAGCACTCTGGTGACCGGAGCCACCGGCATGGTGGGCCGACGCGTCCTGACCGAGTTGAAGCGGCGCGGTCTGCCCGCCACCGGTGCCTCGCGCACCGCCGAGAGGCGGCTGGACTGGACCGACACCTCGAACTGGACGGAGGTGCTCGAAGGGGCCTCGCGGGTCTTCGTGGTGACCCCGGTGGGCATGGCCCTGGGGCACCGGGTGGCGGCCTTCCTGGAGCGCGCCGCCGAGGCGGGCGTTGAGCGGGCCGTGGTGATGTCGGCGATGGGCACCGAGCACGCGCCCTCCGACTCCGACCAGCGGGCCGCCGAGTTCAAGGCCAAGGAGCTGTTCGGCCGGGTGACGGTGCTGCGCCCCAACTGGCTGTTCCAGGACTTCACCGAGGGCGTCTTCGCCAACCTGGCCCGCGCCCGCAACGGGCGCCTGGAGCTGCCGGTCAAGCGGCGCACCGAGATCAGCTTCGTGGACGCCCGCGACGTGGCGGCCGCCGCGGTGGAGTCGCTCGTGGGCGACCACGGCGGCAAGGAGTACACCCTCACCGGCCCGCAGCCGCTGACCGTCGGCGGCGTCGTGCGCTGGACCAAGGGCACCGACAGCCCGGTGTGGCGGTTCAAGCCGGTCGACGAGTCCCGCTTCTACTACCGCGCCGCCGACCGCGGCTGGGGCGAGCGCTACATCGACACCCTCAACGAGCGCTTCGCCGCCGCCGTCCGCGGCCGCGCCGCCGACGTCACCGACGACGTCCGCGCCGCCCTGGGCCGCGAGCCCATCCCCCTGGGCCGCTTCGCCCGCGAGTCCACCCTCTGACCGGCCTCTGACCGGCCGCGGACACGGGGACGCCCGGCCCCCCACTGTTGCGGAGCGGGGGCCGGGCGTCCGGTCAGGCGGCTACTTCTTGAGCAGCTGGCGGGCCATCACCAGGCGCTGGATCTGGTTGGTGCCCTCGTAGATCTGGGTGATCTTGGCGTCGCGCATCATGCGCTCCAGCGGGAAGTCCTTGACGTAGCCCGCGCCGCCCAGCAGCTGCACGGCGTCGGTGGTGATCTCCATGGCGGCGTCGGAGGCGTAGCACTTGGCCGCGGCGCCGAAGAAGGCCAGGTCGTTGTCGCCGCGCTCGGACTTGGCGGCGGCCGCGTAGACCATCTGGCGGGCGGTCTCCAGCTTCATCGCCATCTCGGCCAGCATGAACTGGACGCCCTGGAAGTCGGCGATGGCCTTGCCGAACTGCTTGCGCTCCTTGACGTAGGCGACCGCGTGGTCCAGGGCGCCCTGGGCGATGCCGACGGCCTGCGCGCCGATGGTGACGCGGGTGTGGTCCAGGGTGCGCAGCGCGATCTTGAGGCCCTCGCCCGGCTCGCCGACGATCCGGTCGCCCGGGATGCGGACGTTGTCGAAGAACAGCTCGCGGGTGGGGGAGCCCTTGATGCCGAGCTTGCGCTCGGGCTCGCCCAGGGTGAAGCCCGCGTCGTCGGCGTGCAGCACGAACGCGGTGATGTTGCGCCCGCGCGCTCCCTCGGGGTCGGTGACCGCCAGGACGGTGTAGTACTTGCTGACGCCCGCGTTGGTGATCCACGACTTCTGGCCGTTGATGACCCAGTCGTCGCCGTCGCGCACGGCCTGGGTGCGCATGCCCGCGGTGTCGGAGCCGGCCTCGCGCTCGGACAGGCCGTAGGAGAACATCGCCTCGCCGGAGGCGACCTCGGGCAGGTAGCGGCGCTTGACGTCCTCGGAGGCGCCCAGGATGACCGGCATCGTGCCGAGCTTGTTGACCGCTGGGATCAGCGAGGAGGACGCACAGACGCGGGCGACCTCTTCGATGACGATGCAGGTGGCCAGCGCGTCGGCGCCCACGCCGTCGTACTCCTCCGCGATGTGCGGGGCGTGGAAGTCGGTGGCGACCAGGGCGTCGAGGGCGTCCTGGGGGAAGGCGCTCTTCTCGTCGACCTCGGCCGCGTGCGGGGCGATCTTGTCCTCGGCGACGGCGCGCACGGCGGCGCGCAGCTCCTCGTGCTCCTCGGTGGTCTTGAACAGGTCGAAGTCGCTCATCTGCGTTCCTCCGTGGGAGGTGCGCCCTCCCCCGATCAGTGGCACTGGGTGCCTTGGTCTGGCATTCAGTGTCAGAATAGGGGGTGGAGGGTGCGAAGTACACCGCCGCGCGTCGGATACCTTTCGGTGACCGTGCCCGGGCGAGCAGAGGGAGGGGAACGATGGTCGGTGAGCGATCGGCCGCCAAGACGGCGCCCGCGCGCGTGCCCACCCGCGACGTGGTGCTGGCCGCCGTCCGCCTGTTCACCGAGAACGGCTTCGAGGCCACCACGATGGACGACATCGCGGCCGCCGGAGGGGTCAGCCGGCGCAGCCTGTTCCGCCGGTTCGGCACCAAGGAGGACATCCTCTTCGCCGAGCACGACGAGCTGTTCGCCGAGGTCTCCCGGCACCTGGAGACCGCCTCCGGTGACCCCCTGGACACGGTGTTCGCCGCCGCCCGCCTGGTGCTGCGCGACTACCTGCGCGACCCCGAGGTCACCGTCCCCCGGTACCGCCTGGTCCGCGTCCACCCCCGGCTGCGCGACCGCGAGGTGGCGATGACCGCCCGCTACCAGTCCGCGTTCAGCCGCTACCTGGCCGCCCGCGAGGGCGAGGGCGGCCCCGAGGAGCGGTCGCTGGCCGCCGGGGTGACCGCCGCCGCCCTCATCTCCGCGCACAACCACGTGCTCCGCGGCTGGCTGCGCGAACCGGAGCAGGACATCCGCGGGGTGTGGGAGCGCTACGACGCCGCCATGGAGTTCGTCCGCCGCGCCGTCGGCCCGATGCTCCACCCCGGCGGGGTGCCCGGCCGGGACCGGGTCATGGTCGCCGTCTACCCCGCCGACCTGGGCCGGGACGAACTGGTGCGCCGGCTGAGCGCCGCCGTCGACGAGGCCGGCCCCCGGGTCTGACCGGTGGTCCGGGCGCGCCCGGGGCCGCGTAGGCTGGAACGGTTGTCGGCGGGAGAGAACCAAGAGGCGAGCGCGCATGAGTGTGGACACGGCGGGTGCTACCCGGCACGAGGCAGAGGTCGCCGAAGAGGCCCGCCGCCGGCGGACCTTCGCGGTCATCTCCCACCCGGACGCCGGCAAGTCGACCCTCACCGAGGCGCTGGCGCTGCACTCGGCGGCGATCACGTCGGCCGGCGCCGTCCACGGCAAGGGCGACCGCAAGGGCGTGACCTCCGACTGGATGGAGATGGAGCAGGACCGCGGTATCTCCATCACCTCGGCCGCGCTGCGCATCGACTACGAGGGCCGCATCCTCAACCTGCTCGACACCCCCGGCCACGCCGACTTCTCCGAGGACACCTACCGCGTTCTCTCGGCGGTGGACTGCGCCGTCATGCTGCTGGACTCGGCCAAGGGCCTGGAGCCGCAGACCCTCAAGCTCTTCGACGTGTGCCGGGCGCGCCGCATGCCGGTCATCACGTTCGTCAACAAGTGGGACCGCCCCGGCCGCGAGCCGCTGGAGCTGCTGGACGAGATCGAGCAGCGCATCGGCCTGCGCCCCACCCCGCTCAACTGGCCGGTGGGCATCGCGGGCGACTTCCGCGGCCTGGTCGACCGCAGGACCGGTGAGTACACCAAGCTGACCCGTACCCCGGGCGGTGCGACCAAGGCCATCGAGGAGGCCGTGGACGCCGACCGGGCCGCCGAGGTCGAGGGCCAGGCGTGGGAGCAGGCCCAGGAGGAGCTGGAGCTGCTGGAGGCGCTGGGCGCCGACTTCGACCCCGAGTCGTTCCTGGCCGGGAAGTCGTCGCCGGTGCTGTTCGGCGCCGCGCTCACCAACTTCGGCGTCGGCCAGCTGCTGGAGGCCGTGGTGGGCCTGGCGCCCGCCCCGGCGGCCAAGGACGACGTCAACGAGCGGCCGCGCCGGGTCGAGGCCCCGTTCTCCGGCCAGGTCTTCAAGATGCAGGCCAACATGGACAAGAACCACCGGGACCGGATGGCGTTCGTCCGGGTCAGCTCGGGCCGGTTCGACCGGGGCATGGTGCTCACCCACGCGGCCACCGGCCGCCCGTTCGCCACCAAGTACACCCAGGCGGTGTTCGGCGCGGACCGCTCCACCATCGACACCGCCTTCCCCGGCGACGTGATCGCCCTGGTCAACGCGCAGGCGCTGAAGGTGGGCGACACCCTGTACGACGGCCCCAAGGTGGAGTTCCCGGCGATCCCGAGCTTCGCGCCGGAGCACTTCGTGGTGGCCCGGGCCAAGGACGCGGGCAAGTACAAGCAGTTCCAGAAGGGGATCGCCCAGCTCGACGCCGAGGGCGTGGTGCAGGTGCTGACCTCGGACGTGCGCGGTGAGCAAGCCCCGGTGCTGGCGGCGGTCGGCCCGCTGCAGTTCGACGTGGTCAAGCACCGCATGGAGCAGGAGTTCCGCAGCCCCATCGAGGTCTCGCCGCTGGAGTACTCGGTGGCGCGGCGCACCGACGAGGGGTCGGCGCCGACCCTGCACGGCCTTTCCGGGGCCGAGGTGCTGCGCCGCCGTTCCGACGGTGAACTGCTGGTGCTGGTGCACAACAAGTGGCGGCTGCGGGTCATTGAACGCGACCACCCGTCGCTGTTCATGGAACCGCTGCTGGCCGGCGGCGTCGTCGAGGACGACTGACGCCCTTTAGCAGACGGTGCGGGGGAGCGGAAAAGGACCCCCGGCCTTAACGGTCGGCGCTGCTCCCGGGGCTCCGGCGCACCCGGGGAACAGGGGCTCGGAAGACCCGTGGGCCGGAACAGGTGTGAACTCCCGTTCCGCGGGCACACTCTTTGCCCATCCGGGACGACCTCGCGCGCGTTCCGGGGGGCGGGGTGGTGTGCGGTGCCCGGGGCAGAGGTCAAGATCACCGCACCCGGGGTACCCCGCATCAACCCCCGTGATCAGGGCGAAGGTACTCTGATAGGTGGCCACTAGGGCGCGTTCGGACAGCTGATCGCATCCCGTCGTGTCCGGGTATGTCCATATCTGTGAAGGACACCCGGCAGGCGAGGTTCGTGAGGTGATCGGGGTGCTCAGGGGACCGGCGCAGGAGGTGCCGCGGCGTCGGGGGAGAACCCTCCGGGGCTCCGCGATGTCTCAGGGCGATCACGGAGTAAACGACATCTGGCAAAGATTGCAAATCTTCACCGCACGGTAATTCTTGTCACATCTGGGTATGTGTTGCATGTCACCTGTCCGTGAATCGGTGAAACTTATATGATTTTGCTTAATCGTCGTTTAACAAAACAGAACAATAACGAGTGAACAAGAACGTGGAGGCGGACCGCCCCGCGTCTGACGCACCTCACGTATCCCCCGCCTGGAAAGGTTGACCTCGGGCATGAGCGAAGACGACAAAGAGCGCACGGTAGAGCTCCACTACGAGGGCGGCGTGCTGAAGCTGCCGGTGTTCACCGGCACCGAGGGTGAGCAGACCATCGAGCTGAAGACCCTGCTGGGCTCGACGGGCATGACCACCCTGGACCCGGGGTTCGGCAACACCGCTTCGTGTAGCTCGAAGATCACCTATATCGACGGGGCCGCCGGGATCCTCCGCTACCGCGGGTACCCGATCCAGGACCTCGCCGTGGGCAGCACCTTCCTTGAGGTGGCCTACCTGGTGATCTACGGCGAGCTGCCGGAGCCCGGCCAGCTCAAGGAGTTCTCCGACAAGCTGCGCGAGAACGCCGACATCCCGGCCGAGATGGGCGCGTTCCTGGACGCGATGCCCCGCAACGGTCACCCGATGGCCCTGCTCGCCAGCGCCGTCAACACCCTGTCCGCGTACTACGCCGACAGCGTCGACCCGTCCGACGAGGCCCAGGTCGAGCTCGCCACGATCCGGCTGTTGGCCAAGCTGCCGACGATCGCGGCCCGCATCTACCGCAACTCCATCGGCGCCGAGCCGATCGGCCCGGACGACTCCCTCGACTACGTCGAGAACTTCGTCCGGATGACCTTCGGCGACAACGCCGCCACCGGTGAGCTGGGCGACCTCTTCGGCAAGGCCGTGGACCTGCTCCTCATCCTGCACGCCGACCACGAGCTCAACTGCTCCACCGCCACCGTGCGCACCGTCGGCTCCTCGCAGGCCGACATCTTCGCCAGCGTCGCCGCCGGCGTCAACGCCCTGTCCGGCCCGTCCCACGGCGGCGCCAACCAGGCCGTGCTGGAGATGCTCGACGAGATCCGCGACTCGGGCGTCACCATCGAGGAGTTCCTGGAGCGCGTCAAGGCCCGCGAGGTCCGCCTCATGGGCTTCGGCCACCGGGTCTACAAGAACTTCGACCCGCGCAGCAAGGAGATCAAGGGCCTCGCGACCCAGATCCTGGACCGCGACGAGAACCCCGACGAGCTGTTCGCGCTGGCCCTCAAGCTGGAGGCCGCCGCGCTCGCCGACTCCTACTTCACCGAGCGCAAGCTCTACCCGAACGTCGACTTCTACACCGGCGTGATCTACCGGGCCATGGGCTTCCCGACCAACATGTTCACCGTGCTGTTCGCGATCGGCCGCCTGCCCGGCTGGATCGCGCACTACCGCGAGCAGCTGCACGACCCGGCCTTCCGGATCGCGCGCCCGCGCCAGCACTACATCGGCTCCGCCGAGCGCCGCTACCCGGGTCTGGGCTAGTCCCCGGCAGGGAGCGTACGGAGCGCCCGCCTCGTCTTTTGACGGGGCGGGCGTCCTTTTTGTCCGGGTATTCGAGTCATCCATACCGGCACAGAACCGTCCCTTTCCGCGTATTTTGCGGACACCCTGCCGTCGACGTGCGACTTTGAGGGGAGATTGCAGGGTGCGCCCTCTCCGACGGGAGCGCACAAGGGAGGTGGGACGACCATGATGCGCAACATGCTGGCCGGGGAGATCCTCGGTGCCATGAGCAGGAACTGGTGGATGGTGGTCCTCCGCGGTGTCGCCGCGGTGCTCTTCGGTCTGATCGCGCTGATCTGGCCCGGCCTGACCACCGTCGCCCTGGCGATCGTGTTCGGTGCCTACGCCCTCGTCGACGCGATCCTGCTCGGATACGCGGCCTTCCGGGCCGCGGCGGGAACGCGCACCCCGCTCGTGGTCCAGGCGGTGCTCAGCGCCATCGTGGGTCTGATCGCCCTGATCTGGCCGGTCGCCGCAGTCCTCGCGCTGGTGTTCGTGATCGGTGCGTGGGCGATCATCACCGGTGTCTCCGAGATCGTCACCGCCGTCCGCCTGCGCGCCCACATCAGCTCCGAGTGGCTGCTGATCTTCGCCGGTGCGCTCTCGGTCGTGTTCGGCCTGCTGCTGTGGTTCTGGCCGCTGGCCGGGGCGCAGGCGATCGTGTTCGTGGTCGGTATCTACGCGCTGATCTTCGGTGTCGTCATGATCGTCTCCGGGGTCCGGCTGCGCGGTGCCGCCGATGCCATGGCCGACGCGGACGCCATGGCCTCCGCCGACATGTCCGAGATGCCGGAGAACCCGGTGAGCGCCTTCGACGACGGGTACGCGGAGGGCTACAGCGAGGGCTACCGGGGCGACCCGAACGCGCCCGGCCGGCCGACCGGCGAGGACACCGGCGACACCGGGGCGGTGCGCCGCAGCGGCGGCCGCCACCGCGCCCCGGGCGAGGGCGGCGACCCGGGCACCGAGGGCCCGGCCTAGCCGCACCGACCCGCCTAGGACTCGCTGACGAGAAGGGGGCCGCTGCGGTCGACCTGGCTTCCGGGGACGACCGAGGCGGCCTTCTCCCGCTGCCAGGCCGCGAAGTGCGGCGAGGCGCGGTGCGCCGCCAGGGCCGACTCGTCGGCGAACACCTCGCACACCCAGAACAGGTCGGGGTCGGCGGCGTCGGCCGTCACGTCGAAGCGCAGGCAGCCCGGCTCCTCGCGGACCGAGGTCGCGGCGTGCCGGGAGATCCCGCTGACGAACGCGTCGCGGCGGCCGGGCAGGGTCCGCACCGAGATGACCAGGGACAGCGGGCGGTCGGACACGGCGGCTCCTACGGGGGCGGGGGCGGGGACGGGTGCCCGATCCTAGCGCCCGTATCCGGGGTGCGCGGCGGCCGGGGCGCGGTTACCATGGCGGCGTGTACTTCCAGATGTACGGCTAGCGGCCCGGCGTCACCGACGCCCCGGCGCCCCGCCCCGTGAGCGGGCCGGGCGCCCCCGTGCCCTACCCGTAGCAGCCTTCGACATCTGGAGAGTCCCGACGTGACACGTCGTGCCCACATCGCCATGGTCGGCGTCCCGGCCGTCAGCCACACCCTGCCCAGCCTGGAGATCCTCCGCGAACTGGTCCGCAGGGGCCACCGCGTCACGGTCGCCAACGACACGCTCATGGCCGACCTCATCACCCCGACCGGGGCCGAGCTCGTCCCGTTCACCACCACCCTGCCCACCGGGGACGAGGAGTGGCCGGACGACCCCGTCGAGGGCATGGACGTGTTCCTCGACGACGCGGTCAACGCCCTGCCCGTCATCCGCGACTCCTACGACGCCGACCGGCCCGACGTGTTCCTGTACGACATCGGCGGGTACGCCGCCCGGGTGCTCGGTATCCGGTGGGGGATCCCCAGCGTGCAGCTGTCCCCGACCTACGTCGCCTGGGCCGACCACCAGGAGACGGTGATGTCCTGGCTGGCCGAGCAGCCCGGCGCCGCCGAGCACTTCGCCAAGTTCGACGCCTGGCTCGCCGAGAACGGCGTCGCCGGGCTGGACCACGCCGCCTTCGCCGGCCGCCCGGACCGGACGCTGGCGCTCATCCCGCGGGAGATGCAGCCGTTCGCCGACACCGTCGCCGACACGGTCACCTTCGTCGGACCCTGCCTGGGCGACCGGGCCGACCAGGGGGAGTGGACGCGCCCCGCCGGCGCGGAGCGGGTCGTCCTGGTGTCCCTGGGGTCGGCCTACACCAACCGGCCCGGGTTCTACCGGGCGTGCGTCGAGGCGTTCGCCGGGCTGCCCGGATGGCACGTGGTGCTCCAGGTCGGCAGGTACGTCGACCCGGCTGACCTGGGGGAGGTGCCCGCGAACGTCGAGGTGCACCCGTGGGTGCCGCAGCTGTCCGTGCTGCGGCAGGCCGACGCGTTCGTCACCCACGCGGGCATGGGCGGCGCCGGCGAAGGGCTGTACTGCGGCGTCCCGATGATCGCCGTGCCCCAGGCCGTGGACCAGTTCGACAACGCCGACCGCCTCCAGGAGCTGGGGGTGGCCCGGCGGCTCGACGACAGGGCCGAGGACCCGGCCGCCCTGCGGTCGGCGCTGCTGGAGCTGACCGCCGACCCGGGGGTGGCCGCCCGCCTGGCCGAGATCTCCGCCAGGCTGCGGAACCAGGGCACGGCGTACGCGGCAGACCTCATCGAGGCCGAGATCCCGTAGCCGGTCCCGGAGCCGGGGGTCCCGGGCCCCGGGGGCGCGTTCCGGCCGCGGGCCGGCGCGCGCCCCCTGCCGTACCCCCGCCCCCTCGTCCCCGTCCCCTCGCGGAAGGAACACCCGTGGACCACCTCGTCATCGTCACCGGAGGCCCCGGCTCCGGCAAGACCACCCTCATCGACCACCTGGCCGGGCTCGGGTACGCCCGCACCGAGGAGGCGGGCCGGGCCGTCATCCGCGACCAGCGCGCGATCGACGGGCCCGGCCTGGCCTGGCGCGACGACACCCTGTTCGCGGAGCTGATGCTGGCCTGGGACATCCGCTCGCACCGGGAGGCGGCGGCACTGCCCGGCCCGGTGTTCTGCGACCGCGGGGTGCCGGACATGGCCGGGTACTTCCTGCTGCGCGGGCTGCCGGTGCCCGCGCACGTGGACGCCGCCGCGCGCCGCTTCCGGTACCGGCGCACCGTCTTCCTCGCCCCGCCCTGGCCGGAGATCTTCACCGGGGACGCCGAGCGCCACCAGTCGTGGGAGGAGGCCCTGCGCACCGGCCGCGCCATGCGGGAGGCCTACCCGCGGTACGGCTACGACCCGGTGGAGCTGCCCCGGGTCCCGGTGGCCGAGCGGGCCCGGTTCGTGCTGGCGGCCCTGGCCGAGGAGGACCGGGGTCAGGGCCACGGAGAGTGAGAATTTCACTCATGCACTTTTGCGGCGGAAGGGGTGGATGAGCCCGGGAGGTGACGGGGCGGCCGGCGGTTCACGAACGTGCCGTAAGTGGCCGTTCACGGCCGTAAATCCGGCCCTCCCTTGTGATCGGCACAGCCCCCCGCCAGACTCTTCTAGGTAAAGGGAGCATTGACCGTGCGCGTCCACCCGGTGGGCGCGGGGCGGACGGACGCGGGGAGTGGTACGGAAGGTGGCGAGCGCGTCGGAGGCGAATACGCCGCCCATGAGCTGGGAGGGCATCGAACACGCGCTCAACCGGGTGCGCGGGGAGCTGAAGCGGATCACGCTCAACCTGGCCGACCTGGACGACCACGTCGGCCACCGGATGCTCAAGGGCGCCGACCTGCGCGGCCGCACCCGGGAGCGGTGGGAGCACGCCGACCGCCATATCCACCGCCTGTGGTCGACCTTCGACGCCTTCCGCCGCACGGTGGAGCAGGCCACCGACCACCACGGGCTGGGCAGCAGGCGCGCCTCCGACCAGACCCGGCTGACCTTCCTGCTCACCGGCCCCTGCCTGGAGCTGCCGCTGGAGAAGGCCCCGCTGCACGAACGCGGGCTGCTGGACACCGACACCGAGCACATCACCCTGGCCGAGGCCGTCGCCCGGATGACCGCCGACTACGAGGAGATCACCGAGGTCGTCTCGGCCGCCGAGACCGCCTGGAACACCCTGCACCCCCGCCTGGCCGAGCTCGATTCGCTGTGGCGGGAGGTCGGCACCCTCGGCGACATGATCGAGGAGGCGGGCGACGGGACCGGCGATGAGGAGGGCGAGGAGCGCGAGGAGGCGCTGCGCTCGGAGCTGTCCCGGGTCGGCGACACCGTCCGCCGCGACCCCCTCTCCCTGCTGGGAGCCGACCGGCAGGTCGACACCACGGATCTGCACCGCCTGCGCAAGCGGCTGGAGGCGGTGCGCGGCGAGCTGCGCGACGCCCTGCGCATGCGCGACTCCTACCGCGAGAGCACCGGCCGCCTCGTCTCCGCCGTCGACGACCTGGAGGCGACCCTGGCCTCCCTGCGCGAGCGGCGCGCCCACGTCGTCAGCCGCATCCGCGAACCGGAGGCGATCGAGGTCCCCGACCCGGTGCCCGCGCTGCGCGCCCGCATCGAGGCGATGGACGCCCTGCGCGCCCGCGGCCGCTGGCGCGAGCTGGGCGTGCTGCTCGGCGAGGTGCAGGCGGCCGTCCACACCGCCGCCGACGACGCCCGCGAGCGCGGGGAGAACCTGGAGGGCCTGCTGGCCCGGCGGGACGAGCTGCGCGGCCGGCTGGAGGCCTACCGCGTCCGCTCGGTCCGGCTGGGCCTGGCCGAGGACCCGCGGGTCGGGGAACTCCACGCCCGCGCGCACCGGGAGCTGTGGACCGCGCCCGGCGACCTGCGGGCCGCCACGGTCGCCCTGGCCGCCTACCGCAGGTCGATGGAGGAACCCGGGGTGACCGAAACCACCCAGGGCAGAACCACACCGGGTGCAGGCGCGTCAGACGGCGAGAGCGATGGTGGTGTGAGCAGATGACGAAGTGCACGAAGCCCGGGTGCGGCGGTGCGATCGAGGACGGTTTCTGTGTCGTGTGCGGGCTGGAGCCCGCGCCCGGCGCAGCGTCCCCGGTGCCCCCTGCGCCCGGACCCACGCAGAACCCCTCCTTCCCGCCCGCCGCGTCCTGGGGCACCGGGCCGCAACCGGGTTATGCGGCGTCCCAGAACCCCTCCGGGGCGCAGCCGGGGTACGCGGCGCCCGGACGGCCCCCGGGGCCGCCGGCCCCGCACCCGTCGGCGCCCCAGCAGTCGGCGGCACAGCAGCCGCCGGCACCGCAGGCGGCCCCGCGGCCGCCGCAGTACCCGCCCCCGGCGCAGTTCCACCCCTCGGGCCCGCAGGGGTCCTTCGGCGCGCCCCCGCCCGGCGGCCCGCCGCTCGGCCCGCCGCCGTCCGGTCCGCAGCACTCCTTCGCCGCGCCGAGCGGCCCGGGCACGCCCCCGGGCACGCCTCCCGGCGCGGCCTCCTCCGGCGGCAGCGGCCTCGACCAGTGGCCGGGTTCGTCCGACGGCGACGACATCGGCGACCCCATCCACTCCCACCCCATCTCGGGCAACATCCGCCTCTCGGGCCGCTCCGGACCCGGCAGCATCACCGGTGCCGTCGGCGGCGGCTCGGGCCCTGGCTCCGGCCGCACCCGGCGCTCCACCCGCGGCATGCTCGGCGCGGGCATGGTCGTCGTCCCCCCGGTGCCCTACCGGGACCCGGCCGAGGCGATCATGAAGAACCCGGTGGTCTCGGAGAAGAACCGGTTCTGCGGCAACTGCGGCGAGAAGGTCGGCCGCACCCGCGGCGACCACCAGGGCCGCACCGAGGGGTTCTGCCGCAAGTGCGGCACCCAGTACTCCTTCACCCCCAAGCTCAGCGCCGGGGACAAGGTCGGCGGCCAGTACGAGGTGCTGGGCTGCCTCGCCCACGGCGGCCTGGGCTGGATCTACCTGGCCCGCGACCGCAACGTCAACGACCGCTGGGTGGTGCTCAAGGGCCTGCTCAACGCCGGCGACGCCGAGGCGCACAAGGCCGCGGCCGCCGAGCGGGCCTTCCTCTCCGAGGTCGAGCACCCCAACATCGTCAAGATCATCAACTTCTCCCAGCACCCCGACGCGCGCACGGGCATCCCCGCCGGGCACATCGTCATGGAGTACGTCGGCGGCAAGTCGCTGCGCGAACTCCTGATGGAGCGCCGCGAGCAGGACCCCGACGCGGTGCTGCCGGTGGACCAGGTCATCGCGTACGGCCTGGAGGTCCTGCGGGCGCTCGGCTACCTGCACTCCAGGGGCCTGCTGTACTGCGACTTCAAGCCCGACAACGTCATCCAGAGCGAAGAGCAGATCAAGCTCATCGACCTGGGCGGCGTGCGCCGCATGGACGACGCCGTCAGCCCCGTCTACACCACCCCCGGCTACCGGGTCCCCGAGGACGAGCTGCGCGGCCCCGGCCCGACCGTCAGCGCCGACCTGTACTCGGTGGGGCGGGCGCTGGCCGTGCTGAGCTTCCGGTTCAGCTTCATGCGCGAATACCCGCACGAGCTGCCGCCGCGCGCGTCCATCCCGCTGCTGGAGCGCTACGAGTCCTACGACCGGCTGCTGCGCCGGTCCACCCACCCGGAGATGGAGCGCCGCTTCCACGACGCCTCCGACATGGCCGACCAGCTCACCGGCGTGCTGCGGGAGGTGCTCTCCGACATGGAGGGCGCGCCCCACCCGGCGCCCTCGACCCTGTTCGGCGGCGAGAACTTCACCATCGGTTCCGACGTGGGCCGGGCCGACCGCATGCTCGTCCCGCCCTCGCCCACCGAGGCGGCGACGCTGCTGCCCGCACCGCTGATCGACCCCACCGACCCGGCCTCCCAGCACCTGCGGGGTTTCCAGGCCCTGGCGCCGGAGGAGCTGGTCACGGCGCTGCGGGCCATGCCGGAGCCCACCCCCGAGACGCTGCTGATGCTGGCCCGGACGCTCATCACCCTGGGCAGGCACGGGCCGGCCATGGACGTGCTGCACCAGTTCAGCGAGCGCATCCCGGGCGACTGGCGCACCATGTGGTACCTGGCGGTCGCCGAGCTGAGCACCGGGCACTTCCAGGGTGCCCGCGAGCACTTCGACGAGCTGTACGGCCACCTGCCCGGGGAGAGCGCCCCCAAGCTCGGCCTGGCGCTGGCCTGCGAGCGCACCGGGGAGCACGCGATCGCCGCGCGGCACTACCAGAACGTGTGGAACACCGACCACTCCTTCGTCAGCGCCGCGTTCGGCCTGGCCCGCATCCGGCTGGCCCAGGGCGACCGCGACGGGGCCATCGCGGTCCTGGACACGGTGCCGGAGCTGTCCAGCCTGTACGTGCACGCCCAGACGGCGCTCATCTCCGTACTGGTGGCCCGCCACCCCGGCCGGGACGCCGACGACCTGGTGCGCGCCGGACAGCGCCTGGAGCGGCTGGGACTGGACAGCGAGTCCACCGACCGGCTGGCCGCGCGGGCCCTGGAGTCCGCGCTGGACTGGCTGGGGGCCGGCGGCCGGGCCGACGGGACGGTGCTGCTGGGCGGTCCGCTCACCGAGGAGGGCGTGCGCGCCAACCTGGAGCAGCGCTACCGCGACCTGGCGCACCGGTCCACCTCGGTCACGGAACGGTACGAGCTGATCGATAAGGCCAACTCCCTACGACCCGTGACGCTGCTGTGAGGATCGAAGGAACAGCGATGACGAAGGTGCGGACCTGCCCGGGGTGCGCCGACAAGGTGTCCGCAGGCGACGCCTTCTGCGAGCGTTGCGGCCACCCCCTGCCCGAGGACGTGCGGCAGGCCCCGGCGGAGAACCCGGACACGGTGCCGACCGGACCCAACCCGGCCGTGCCCGGCCTGGTCCCGGCGGACGGCGGGCCCACGGCGCCGCAGGTGAGCCTGTACGGCGCCGACCGGTACGAGGGCTCGGGGGCGACGTACCCGGGTCCGACGGGCTCGGGGGCGACCGCCTCGGGTTCGACGGGTCCGGGGTCGACGCACTCCGGGCCGACGTACCCGGGTCCGACGGCCTCCGGGGCGACCCCCTCGGGTTCGACGCGGCCGGGGTCCACCCCGTCGGGTTCCACTCCCTCGGGTTCCACGCGGCCGGGGTCCATCCCCTCGGCCCCGACGCCCTCGGGCTCCACGTACCCGGGTTCGACCCCGTCGGGTTCGACCGCCCGCGAGGAGCCCAACCCGCAGGGCGTCTACCGCACCGTCAACCCGGCCGACGTCACGGTCGCCGGGATCATCCCCTCGGACGCGACGCCCTCCGGGGGCACCCGGCCCGCCGGCACGCCCCCCGCGGGCCCCGCCGCGCCCGCCGGGCCCCCGTCCGGCGCCGCGGCGCCCTCGGGCGCCCCGGTGCCGGGCGCGCCCCCCACCGATTCCCCCCGGGGCCCCGGCCGCTCCCTCACCGACAGCCTCGCCGTGGACGACGACTGGGACGCCATCGACTCGCTGGCCACCCAGCCCGTCCGCCGCGACCCGCAACCCCCCGGACCGGCGCCCGAACGGGTCGCCCCCGACTGGCCCCCGCCCACCGGCTCCGAGCCCGTCCAGCCCACCAACCCCGACCTGTGCGTGTGGTGCCCCGGCCGGGTCGTCGACGGCTACTGCGAACAGTGCGGGTTCCTCCAGCCCACCGGCCGCGACCACGTCGAGGTGCGCACCCGCACCGTCGTCGGCGTCAGCGACCGCGGACTCAGACACCGGCGCAACGAGGACGCCATGGCCATCCGGGTCGTCCCCGACGACTCCCCGCACGCCGCCGGAGTGGTGTGCGCGGTGGTCTGCGACGGCGTCTCCAGCTCGCCCCGCTCCGACGAGGCGTCCCGGGTCACCGCCGAGACCGGCGTGACCGTCCTGGCCGAGCAGATGCGGCGGGGCGTCGACGCCCGCGAGGCCACCGGCGTGGCCATGACCCGGGCGGCCGACGCCGTCGCCGCCATCGCCGAATCCCCGAGTTCGGCACCGGCCTGCACCTTCGTCTCCGCCGTGGTGAACCCCGCCACGGGCACCGTCACCGTCGGCTGGGTCGGCGACAGCCGCGCCTACTGGCTCTCCGGCGACCCCGCCGCGACCGTCTCCGCCCTGCTCACCCGGGACGACTCCTGGAGCGAGGCCATGGTGCAGATGGGCGCGCTCTCCCGGGAGGAGGCGATGCGCTCGGCCAACGCGCACGCCCTCATCGCGTGGATGGGCGCCGACTCCGGCGAGATCGACGCGCACATCTCCACCGTCACACCCACCGGACCCGGGACCGTCCTGCTGTGCAGCGACGGCCTGTGGAACTACTACCCCGAGGCACGGGCCCTGACCGAAGCGGTGCCCGGGGCGGGGACCCGCCCCCTGGAGGCGGCCCGCACCTACGTCCGGCTCGCCCTCGAAGGGGGCGGCAAGGACAACATCACCGTCGTCGTCATTCCCGTACCCGCAGGGGGTCCCCGTGTCGAACAGGGCTGAACGCGCCGCCGAGCCGGAGTTCCGGGTGGAGATCGACCAGAACCGGTTCCTGCCCCTGGGCGGGCGGGAGGTGCACGCGGTCGTCAGCGTCACCTCCACCGGTCCGGTGCTCGTCGGCGCGGACATCCGGGCGGCGGAGCTGATCATCATCGACACCTCCGGCTCCATGTACGGGGAGAAGATCAACGCCGCCAAGCAGGCCGCCCGCGCCGCCATCGAGGCGCTGCGCGACGGAGTGCGCTTCGCGGTGATCGCCGGGCACCGCCAGGCCGAGATGATCTACCCCTCCGGGGACCGCCTGGCCACGGTCGACACCGCCACCCGGGCCGAGGCCATGGAGGCCGTCGGCCGCCTGCGCGCCGACGGGGGCACCCGGATGGGCGCCTGGCTCACCCGGGCCGCCGAGCTGTTCGCCACCGTCGACGGCGGGGTCAAGCACGCCATCCTGCTCACCGACGGCCAGAACAACGAGGTCCCGGACGACTTCGAACGGACCCTGCGGCGCATCGCCGGGAGCTTCGTCTGCGACTGCCGCGGCGTGGGCACCGACTGGAAGGTCGAGGAGCTCCGCAAGATCGACGCCGCCCTGCTCGGCGGCGGCCCCGGCATCATCGCCGACCCCGCCGACCTGGCCGCCGACTTCCGGGCGATGGCACAGGCCTCCATGGGCAAGGCCATCGCCGACGTGGCGCTGCGCCTGTGGACGCCCCGGGACGCCGTGGTGCGCTACGTGAAACAGGTCGCCCCCACCGTCCAGGACCTCGGCGACCGCGCCGTGGAGCGGGCCGCCCAGGCCAAGGACTACCCCACCGGTTCCTGGGGTACGGAGAACCGCGACTACCACATCTGCGTGGAGGTCCCCCCGGGCGACCCCGGGCGCCAGATGCGCGCCGGGTGGGTGCGCGTGGTCCTCCCCGGCCCCGACACCTCCCAGGACAGGGTCCTGGCCTCGGGGAACATCCTCGCGGAGTGGACGGCGGACGAGCACAGGGTCACCGAGATCAACCCCCGGGTGGCCCACTACACGGGCCAGGTCGAGCTGGCCCAGGCCATTCAGGACGGATTGGAGGCCCGCCGGGCAGGGGACGAGGACACCGCGACGACGCGGCTGGGCCGGGCCGTCGCGCTCGCCGACGAGACGGGCAACGAGGAGACCGCCAGGCTCCTCAAGAAGGTGGTCGATGTCCTGGACCCGGTCACCGGAACCGTTCGGCTCCGGCCTACCGTCGAAAAGATCGACGAGATGACACTGGACACCAACTCGACCCGGACCGTTCGGACCCGGCCCCGCCCCTCGGGACCGGACGACGGTGCCCCCGGACCCGGGTAGGAGGGACCCATGCCGAGCTGCCCATCCGGGCACCACTCCACGGCGACCGACTTCTGCGACATCTGCGGGCTGCGCCTCCAGGCGTACGAACCCGCACCACCCGCCTGGTCGCAGGGACCGTCGGCGCACACGCCGCCGACCGCCCACGTGCCCCAGCCGCACCGGGCACCGCAGGCCCCGCCGCCGCAGGCTCCACCGCCGCGGCGGTCCGCCGGCGCTCCCAGAGGCGGGCCCTGCCCGGAGTGCTCCACCCCCAGGACTGGGCGGTTCTGCGAGGAGTGCGGCTACGACTTCGCCTCCCACCAGCGCCGGGACCCCGGCAGCGGCTCCTCGGGGATCCGGGTGGGCTGGCGGGCCACCGTCACGGCCGACCCCGCCTACTACCAGTACATGGTGAACCAGGGCATGCTCGACCCCGCCCGCATCTCCTTCCCGGCCGCCATCCAGCCGCGCCGGGTGGACCTGACCGGGGAACGGGTGCACATCGGGCGGGCCAGCGCCAGCCGCGGGTTCACCCCGGAGATCGACCTGGGCGGCCCCGGCGGGGACCCCGCGATCTCCCACATCCACGCGATCCTGGTCGCCCGGCCCGGCGGGACCTGGTCACTGCTCGACCCGGGTTCCACCAACGGGACCACGATCAACGGGACCGACAACCCCGTCGCCCCCAACGTGGAGGTCCCCCTGAACGACAACGACCGGATCTATGTCGGCGCATGGACCGTCATCATCCTCCAGAAGGGGTGAACCCTCGTTGATTCCCTCCTCCACCGCCCCGCCGGAACCGGCCCGCCCCCACGGACCGGCGGAGTCCGACCGCTCCGGGACACGCGGCGGCCGCACCGGGACCTACGCCCGTGACGGGTGGTCCCGGTTCCGGCGGTGGCTGGCCACCACCCCCGCCCGGGTGTGGCTGCTGACCCTGCTGAGCGCCGCGGCGGTCACCGGGCTGTTCGCGTCCGCCGCCTACACCCTCGACCAGGCCCGCACCGGCCTGGACGTGCTCGGCCGCGGCGCCGGACCGCAGGCCATGGCCACCACCGACCTGTACCTGTCGCTGGCCGACATGGACGCCCGCATCGCGGACGTGCTGCTCATGGGCACCGACCACGGCCTCGGCTCCGGGCGCGAGGACGCCCTGGAGCAGTACGAGAGCAGCCGGGAGAAGGCCAACGAGTCGCTGCTCCAGGCGGCGTCGCTCACCGAGGGCGACACCGTGGAGGAGCGCAACGTCCAGGAGGTTCTGGACGGGCTGGGCGCCTACGAACGGCTCGTCACCGAGGCCCTGCTGCGCAACGACGAGGCCCGGGCCGCCCCCGGCGAGGTGGACGCCGCCGCCCTGGAGTCGTACCGGTCGGCGACCCGGCTGATGCACACCGAACTGCTGCCCAAGGCGTTCAACCTCGGACTCGACTCCTCGGCGATCGTGCGCGCCAACCACGAGGACGGCCAGGCCGCGGTCACCCTGGGCCTGCTGTGGGTCGGCGGCGTCGGCGCGGCCGTGCTGCTGTCCCTGCTCGGCCTCCAGGTGTACCTGCGGCTCAAGTTCCGCCGCCGGTTCAACCTGCCGCTGCTCGCCGCCTCCGTGCTCACCGTGGCCCTCACCGCCGGGGTGATCCAGGCCCTGGTCAGCAGCGGCGGACACCAGAGCGACGCCAAGGAGGAGGGCCTGGACGCGGCGATGTCGCTGGCCCGCGGCGGGGCGATCGCCACCGACATGCAGGCCGACCAGAGCCGCTACCTGCTGGACCCCGAGCAGGCCGACAACTACCAGCAGGTGTACCTGGAGCGGTCCCAGCAGGTGCTGTTCCGCCCCGTCAGCAACCTCGCCGACTACTACACCGCCATCGACGAGGTGGCCGACCGCTACCCCGAACTGCCCGGGGCGGACGGCGCCGACCCCGACGACCCCGGCACCCTCGGCTACCTGGGCCGGCGTGCGCACGACGCGCTCCTGCCCGGGCAGGAGGACCGGCTGGCCGACGTGCTCGGCGCCTACAACGAGATCCAGACGCAGGACCGGCTCATGCGCGAGGCGGTCCGCGACGAGGACCTCGAAGAGGCCATCGGCATCCGGATGGCCGTCGCCGACTCGGAGAACGGCACCTTCGCCACCTACGAGGAGGCGCTGGACGGGCTCACCGAGGTGCACCGGGAGGAGTTCTCCCGGGGCATCGACCAGGGCGACGCGGCGCTGGCCCCCTGGGTGTGGCTGCTCCCGGCCGGGTCCCTGCTGCTGCTCCTGCTCGTCGCCCTCGGCGTGCGGCCCCGCCTGGCCGAGTACCGGTGACCGGTGACCGGTGACCCACGGAGAGAAACCCGACCCCCGGATCCCGACCCCCCGAAAGAGACAAGGACAAGGCCGATGAGGTTTCGACACCGCCGCGTCGCCGCCGCGGCCGCACTGGCCGCCACGGCGGTGCTCGGGCTGCCCGCCTGCTCCGCGGTGCTGGGCGGGGAGGAGTCGCTGGTCGACGCGGACTCGCTCGTCGTGGGAGTCAAGTTCGACCAGCCCGGGCTGGGGCTGGAGACCGCGGAGGGCAGCGGCGAGTTCGAGGGCTTCGACGTCGACGTGGCCCTGTACATCGCCGAGCAGCTCGGGATCCCCGCGGAGAACGTGGAGTTCGTCGGGCTCAGCTCGGCCGAACGCGAGGACATGCTGATCGGCGGCGAGGTGGACATGGTCGTGGCGACCTACTCCATCACCCCCGCCCGCAAGACCCAGGTGACCTTCGGCGGCCCCTACTACGTGGCCAAACAGGACGTTCTGGTGAGCGCCGACGCCACCGACATCCAGGGCGCGCGCGACCTGGAGGGCCTGTCCGTGTGCCAGAGCGCGGGCTCCAACTCGGCGGCCCGCATCACCGAGGGCCTGGGGGTGCCGGTGGAGGGGACGGAGCAGGACACCTACAGCGACTGCATCGAGGAGCTGCGGGCGGGGCGGGTGGACGCGGTGTCCACCGACAACCTGATCCTGGCCGGATTCTTCGCCCAGACCCCCGACGCGTTCCGCTTCGTCAACAACCCGTTCACCGACGAGAAGTACGGTGTGGGGCTGCCGTACGGCGACATCGAGGCCTGCGAGGCCGTGAACAAGGCGATCAGCCGGATGTACCAGGAGGGCGACGCCGCCGAGATGCTGGACCGCTGGTTCGGGGAGACCGACCTGGAGATGGTGTACAGCGTTCCCCAGTTCGAGGGCTGCGACTGACCTGCGGTGGTGGCGGTGGGAGCGGCGGGGCCGCTCCCACCGGTGTGTTCGGGGAGGCCGTGGGCCGTGGCGTGCGGTCGCTGGTGGTGGCAGGCGGTCGCAGGTGGTCGCTGGCGGTGGCGGGCAGTGGCCCGCCCGGGGGATATGGCAGATACTGACCCTTATGTAAGGCATTGGGGGCCCAGGATAGGAGTTGTCCGTTGACCATCGTCGAGTTCCTGACCGCGCGTTTGGACGAGGACGAACGCGCGTCGAAGGCCGTACCCGTGGGAGCACGCGGCCGGGACCGGGCGTTGGCCGAAGTCGCCGCCAAGCGCAAGATCGTCCAGGGGTACACGCGCGCGCACCACGCCAGCATGCGCAGCCTCCAGCCGACCATGGCCGGGGCGCCCCCCGTGCCCGCGCGGCAGGGCGAGGACCCCTGGTCCGAGCTGCTGGCCTGGCGGCTGGCGGTGAAGTACCTGGCCGCCGTCTACCGGGCCCATCCGCAGTACGACACCTCCTGGGAGGACTGAACCTCCCTGGGAGGACCGGCCGGCCGGCGGTGCGCCGGAGCCGCTCAGGGCGCCGGAAGCGGCCGGGGTGCTGGAACCGGTCAGGGGCCTGGAGCCGCTCAGGGTGATGGAGCCGGACAGAGGCCTGAGCCTCTCAGGGGGCTGGGACCGCTCAGGGAGCGGCCAGGCCGGGCAGGGCCCGGACCGTCTCCACCAGGTCGGCCCCCGTCGCGTCCGGGGCGCCGAAGACCGCTGGGAACCTGCGCTCCAGATGCGCCGACCAGCCCGTGACCAGCCCCGCGCGGGCCGCTCCCGCCACGTCCCAGCCGTGCGCCGTCACCAGCGCCAGCCGCCCCGGCGCCACGCCCAGGGAGCGCGCCGCCGCCCGGTAGGCCTCCGGGGACGGCTTCCACGCCCGGCCCGGGCCGCCGCCCATGACCCCCTCCACCAGCCCCTCCAGACCGGCCCGCTCCACCAGTTCCAGGGTCGTCGCCGGGCCAGCGTTGCCGAACACCACCGCCCGCAGGTCCGCCTCGCGCACAGCCCTCAGGGCCGCGGCCGCCTCCCGGCGCGGCTCCAGCTCCGACAGCCCGTCCACGATCGTGTCCTCGGCGGCCGGGGCGATCTGGTGGCCGGTGACGTCGCGCAGCGCCGTGCGCACCACGTCCTCGAAGGACCGCCCGCCGCCGACCAGCGCCAGGGCGAACACGTCCCGCGCCAGGTGGTCGGCCCAGCGGGCCATCAGGACCCGGGGGATGCCCGCCTCCCGGAACCGCCACTCCAGCGGAGCCAGGGGGAAGAGGGTGTCGAGGACGTCGAAGGCGACCACGGCCGGGCGTGCGGCCCGGCCCGGGGGGACAGGGGACATCGGTGAGACTCCAGGGGGGAGGAGGGACGTGCCGACCGGAGTCCTACCCCGATCCCCGGGCCCTGTCGCGGTGGTCGCGGTGCTCACGGAGGTGGGCGGCGTTGGTGGGCGGCGTCGTCCGCGCCGCGGACGGCCACGGCGGCATGCGGTAGCCGCTCCGGAGGCGTGCGGTGGCCGCGGCGATCGCTCCGGTAGCGGTCGCGGCGGCGGGGCCATCACCTGCGCCGCGGGTGGGCCCGGCGGCGGCGCGGTGGCCGCTCTGGCGGCGTGGGGTGGCAAAGGCGGTCGCTCCGGTAGCGGTCGCGGCGGTGGGGGTGACGGCCCGTGGCGGGACCGTCGCCTGCGTCGCGGGTGGGCCCGGCGGCGGCGCGGTGGCCGTTCCCGGGTGTCGACGGTGTTCGCGGCGATGCCCCGCGGTGGTCGCTCCGGCGGCGGCCATGGTGGTGGTCGCTCCGGCGGTGGCGGCTCCGGCAGCGGTCACGGCGGCGGGGGTTGTTCGCGGGCGGGGGCTCAGAGGCGTTTCAGGAGGGGGATCTGCTCCACCGCCCACGGGCTGAGCAGCCACGGGGTGCGCTCGGCCACCGCCACCAGGTCCTCCCAGCGGGTCCAGGCGAACTCGGCGACCTCGGCCGGGTCCGGGTCCGGGACGTCGTCGGCCAGCGCCCAGAACACCGGGCAGAACTCGTTCTCCACGATCCCCTCCGCCGACACCGCCCGGTACCGGAAGTCCGGCAGCGCCGGGCGCACCTCGGACAGGGACAGCCCCAGTTCCTGGCCCGCCCGGCGGCGCACCGCCGCCTCCAGGTCCTCGCCCGGCGCCGGGTGGCCGCAGCAGCTGTTCGTCCACACACCCGGCCAGGTGGTCTTGCCCAGGGCGCGGCGGGTCAGCAGGATCCGCCCGGAGGAGTTCCGGACATAGCAGGAGAACGCCAGGTGCAGCGGGGTGTCGGCGGTGTGCACCGTCGCCTTGTCCGCCGTCCCCACCCGCTGGTGGTCGTCGTCGAGCAGCACCACGAGCTCGCGCTCGGCGGCCATCGGTCGGATCACTGGACTCCCCCCGTCCGCGGTGTACCCGCGTCACCTGTGTCCCTCCATGGTCACCCGTCCCGGACACCGTTTCGTGCGCATAAGGTTCCTCTGGGCGAAGAGTCACGCCCGGCAGGACGTCCAGTGGAGTGAGCGGATGACGGAGACGAACACGGTGGCCGCCCAGGAGGCAGGGTCCATCGACCCCGAGCAGATGCGGGTGTGCCTGGACGTGATCGCCCGGGTCGGCGCGCTGCCCAGCGACCACCCCGACTCCCTCACCCTCCAGCGGGCCAGTGCCAAGCTGTTCAAGGCGGTCAAGGAGACCCGCCGCAGGGAGCGCCGCGACGCGCGCAAGGCCCACGACGACGCGGTGCTCGCCGCGACCGCCACCGCCGCCCCCGACCGCATCGACGACGAGACCAACGGGCGGGCCCTCAGCAGCGGCAGCACCGGGGAGCTCGCCGGGGTGCTGCGCAAGGCGCGCGGGTGCTACATCTGCAAGCAGAAGTACCGCGAGGTCGACGCGTTCTACCACCAGCTGTGCCCGGACTGCGCCGCGTTCAACAGGGAGCGCCGCCACGCCCGCACCGACCTGACCGGGCGGCGGGCCCTGCTCACCGGCGGCCGCGCCAAGATCGGCATGTACATCGCGCTGCGGCTGCTGCGCGACGGGGCGCACACCACCGTCACCACACGGTTCCCCAACGACGCCGTCCGCCGGTTCGCCGCCATGCCCGACAGCGACCGGTGGCTGCACCGGCTGAACGTCGTCGGCATCGATCTGCGCGACCCCGCCCAGGTGCTGCGCCTGGCCGACGAGGTGGCCGCCCAGGGCCCGCTCGACATCCTCATCAACAACGCCGCCCAGACGGTGCGCCGCTCCCCGGCCTCCTACGGGCCGCTCATCGAGGCCGAGGCCCACCCCCTCACCGGCGGCCACCTGCCGCGCCCGCTCGTGCTGGGCGGGGTGGGTCAGTTTGCCCTGGAGTCCTCCGACGCCCTGGACCGCAACGCGCTCACCCCCGAGATGCTCACCTCGCTGGCGCTCACCACCGGGTCGGCGTCGCTGGAGCGGGTGCGCGCGGGCACCGCCGTCGACGCCGGGGGGCTGCTGCCCGACCTGGCCGCCGACAACAGCTGGACCGACCGGATCGGCGACATCGAGCCCGTCGAGATGCTCGAAGTCCAGCTGTGCAACGTCACCGCGCCGTTCCTGCTGGTGGACCGGCTGCGCCCGGCGCTGGCCGCCTCGACCGCGCGGCGCACCTACATCGTCAACGTGTCCGCCATGGAGGGGGTGTTCGGCCGCGGCTACAAGGGTCCGGGCCACCCGCACACCAACATGGCCAAGGCGGCGCTCAACATGCTCACCCGCACCAGCGCCCAGGAGATGCTGGAGGCCGACGGCATCCTCATGACCAGCGTCGACACCGGGTGGATCACCGACGAGCGGCCCCACCCCGACAAGGAGCGGATGGCCGAGGAGGGGTTCCACGCGCCCCTGGACCTGGAGGACGGGGCCGCGCGTGTGTACGACCCCATCGTCCGGGGCGAGCTCGGCGAGGACCTGCACGGCTGCTTCCTCAAGGACTACGCGCCCGCCGCCTGGTGACCCCCACCCGCTGACCGTGACCCCACCCGGTGACCGCGGCCTGGTGCCCGAGGCTTGCCCGAGTGGCCCCGGCGCTCCGGCCGCTGGAGCTTGGCCCCGGCGGCGGTCGACTGCCCCGGCGGCGCGGTGGTCCGGCCGCTCGGGCACCCGGCGGCCCGGCCGACGGAGCCCGGGTCCGGCGGCGGCCGGTGGCTGCGCCCGGCGGCCCCGGGCCCAGAGGGGCCGGGACGGCCGGGTCCGGCGTCGGCTCATGGCTGGAGGATGAGGCGGACCGGTGAGCCGATCCGCTTCTCCAGACGTTCCACCGCCGCTGGTGCCTCCTCCAGGGGGAAGGTGCCGCTGATCGAGGTGGAGAAGTCCAGGCGGCCCGCCCGGACCAGCTGCACGAGCTGGATCACGTGTTCGGCCTCCGAGCCGTAGTGGCCCAGGATCTGCTGCTTGAGGTAGCTGAACCGGGTGCCGTCCTTGACCTCCAGGGGTTCGTCGGTGAGGCCCACCAGGACCAGGCGGCCGTGCTCGCCGAGCACCTGGAGCGCCTGCTCGCGCACCACCGGCACCCCCGCGAAGTCGAACGCCACCGCCAGCCCGTGGCCGTCGGTCAGCTCGCCGACCTTCGCCAGGAAGTCCGGGGCGGTGGAGTCCAGGGCCACGTCCGCGCCGAAGTCCAGGGCCCGTTCCCGGGCCTGCGGGTCGGGGTCGGCGGCGATGATCGGCGCCGCGCCCACCAGGCGCAGCAGTTTCACCGCGTGGGCGCCCAGACCGCCCACACCCCACACGGCCACCGCCTCGGCCGGGCCGACGTCACCGGTGGTGGTGACCGCGGCCCACGGGGTGGACACCGCGTCCGGGATGATCGCCGCCTGTTCGAAGGGCAGGTCGTCCGGGAGGGGGACCAGGGTCTCCTCGTCGGCGAGCGCGTACTCCGCCCAGCCGCCGTCGTAGTCCACACCCCGGGTGAGCACCCGGCCGTGGTGGTCGACCTGGCCCGCCTGGAGCGCCACACGTTCGCCCACCTCGGTGTCGACGACCTCCGGGCCGAGCTCCTCGACCACCCCCGCCACCTCGTGCCCCAGGGTGACCTCGTCGCCCTCCAGGTAGAGCGGTTCGAGCGTGCCGTCGATGAGGTGCACGTCGGACAGGCACACCCCGGCGGCCTTCACCCGCACCAGGACCTGCCCGCGCCCGGGGACCGGCCGGGGCACCTCCTTGACCTCCAGGGTGTTGGTCCGCACGTTGAGCCGGGCAGCGCGCATCGTCGCCATGGCAGAGCCTCGCAGAAGTCGTGATCGTCCTTTTTCCCCCGGTTCCGGGGGTGTGCCACCACGATCCTGCGCGGTGGGTCGAACGGGATCCAGGGGGGATCGTGTGGCGGGTCAGGGTTTCGTCAAAGGCCGGGCCCGCGCTCACTCGACGTGCCCGTTGCGGAAGGCCCAGGCGACCAGCTCGGTGCGGTTGCGGGTGCCCAGCTTGGTCTGGATGCTGGTCAGGTGGGACTTGACCGTGCTCAGCGTGACGTGCAGCTGCGCGGCGATCTCGGTGTTGGTGCGGCCCAGCGCCACCGTCCGGGTGATCTCCAGCTCCCGTGCGGTGAGCCCGCCGTCGTCGCGTACCCGCACCGGCCCGCCGCCGGTGGCGAAGTGCCGGATCAGCCGGACGGTGATCGCCGGTGAGATGAGCGCGTCGCCCCGCATCGCGGCCCGCACCGCCTCCACCAGCAGCCCGGCCCCGGCGTCCTTGAGCAGGAAGCCGACGGCGCCCGCGGACAGCGCCTCGTTGACGTACTCGTCGAGGTCGAACGTGGTCACCACGACCACCTTGACCGGGTCGGCCGCCAGCCGCCGGGTGGCCTCCAGGCCGTCGATACCCGGCATGCGGATGTCCATGAGGACCACGTCGGGGCGCCGCTCCCGGGCGAGCCGGACGGCCTCCAGGCCGTCCCCGGTCTCGCCGACCACCTCGATGTCGTCCTCGGCCTCCAACATGTAGCGGAATCCCGTCCGCACCATCTGCTGGTCGTCCGCCAGCAGGACCCTGATCGCCATCCGGCACCCCCGTTCCACCTTCACTGTGCCCGGTCCGGAGCCGTCCCGGCGGTTATCCACAGGGTCTTTCCGGGAGGTGGACGTGCACCTCCCAGCCGCCGCCGCCCGGACCGGCGGTCAGCCCACCGCCCAGCAGCCGCGCCCGCTCCGCCATGCCCACCAGCCCGAAGCCGCCTCCGCCGCCCGACCCGCGGCCGTTGTCGCGCACCGCCATGCGCACCCCGTCCCCGGTCCCGGCCTCCACCTCGACCGACACCAGCGAGGCGCCGCGCGCGTGGCGTCTGGCGTTGGTGACCGCCTCCTCGGCGATCCGCACCAGCGCGGTGCCCACCTCGGGCGCCAGTCCGGTCAGGGAGCCGTCGACCCGCACCTCCACCTCCAGGCCGCCCACGGTGCCCGCCAGCCGGGCCAGGCCCTGCGCCGCGTCCGGCACCGGTGGCGCCTCATCGGGTTCGCGCAGCCGCGACACCAGGGAGCGCATCGCCTCCAGGGCACGCGCCCCGGCCGCCTCGATCTCGGGCAGCGCCCGCACCGCGGCCTCGGGTCTGGTGTCGGCGATCCGGCGCAGCGCCTGCGCCTGGACGACGATCCCGGTGACCTCGTGGGCCACCACGTCGTGCAGGTCGCGGGCGACCGCCAGCCGCTCCTGGGTCCGCGCCCGCTCCACGTGGTACTCCCGCTGGTACCGGCGCCACCGCAGGTACAGCCCCGGTGCCAGGCCCACCGCGACCAGCAGCAGGGCCGAGGTGAGGGAGTCGCCCGAGCCCTCCCGGAGCCGGTCGGAGGCCGCCGCCAGGAAGGCCGCGGCCGACACCGCGCCGATCCACCGGGCGTCGCAGCGCAGCGCCGTGACGGCCAGGGCCAGCAGCAGGGCGAACGCCTCGGAGACCGCGATGGGGTACCCGAACATCCCCTTGGGCTGTGGCCACAGCGCCAGCGAGGCGGCCGCCACCACCAGCGGCACGGCCAGCGCCGCCCAGCCGGTGGCCGCCGCCCCGGCCCGTGGCCGCAGCGCGAGCAGCACCAGCCCCCCGGCCACCGCGCCCGAGGTCGCGGGCAGCCAGTCCCACGGCCCGTGCGGCGGCCCCGGCCACGTGTCCGCCGCCAGCCCGCTGCGCACGGTCAGCAGGTCCGCGACGACGGCCAGCGCGAGCACGACGCCCGCGCCACCCCAGAGGATCCGCTCCCCCAGAGGGCCGCCGAGCACCTCGACGATCCTGTTCAGCCCCATGTCCTTCAGCCTAGGGCGCGGCCCTTTTCCCGCCCTCGGCCGAAAGTACGAGATCCGGGACCGCACTTTCGGCCGATGCGGCCCCCCGGGCCCGCCCACCACCCTTGAAAAGGTCGGCGCATCCCGCACCGACACCACTACCGACACCCACCGCCGACACCCACGCGGGCCGTCGCCCGGGAGAGGTGCCCCACCAGTGGGTCCTCCCGCAACGGGCGCGGTCGCCCCGTGGACGGCCTCCCGGAGCGGCCGCCCACGCCGGCGCGGAGCAGCCCGTACGGGCCCCGGCCGCGGAGTCCCCGTACGGGCCGTCCCGTTGCGCGGCGGCCCCGGGGGGCGCGGCATGGGCGTTCGCACGGGTGGAGGCGGCGGGGCGCGGCAGGACCAAGGCATCCGGCGGGGCATGGCGGGCCGGGGAGACGACGAAGGGGAGTCCGATGGCAGGAGAGCAGATGACGGAGACGGCCGGGACCGGGGAGGTGCGACCGCCGGCGGCCGGGGCGGCACGGCCGCCCGCGGCGCGGCGACGGGTGGAGTTCCTCGACGTCGCGCGGGCGCTGGCCATGATCGGCGTGGTCATGATGAACGTGACCGTCGTCGTCTTCTCCGCGGAGAGCGCGGGGGAACGGCCCCTGGGCACCGCCGCCTCGGCGGTGGACGGGGTGCTGTCGCTGCTCATGTCGGGCAAGGCCCGGGCCATGCTCATGGTGCTGCTCGGCATCGGCGCTGTCCTGGCCTGGAAGGCCGCGGACGGGCGCGGCGAACGGCCGCTCGCGCTGATGCTGCGCCGCTACGTCGCGCTCGGCCTGCTGTTCGGCCTGCCGCACCTGCTGGTGTTCTCCGGCGACATCCTCACCCACTACTCCATCACCGCACTGGTGCTGGCGCCGCTGATGCCGGTCCTGCTGGCCGGCGGCCGGGGACGGCCGCTGATCGCCGCGGCGATCGCCTTCGCGGCGGCGCCCTTCGTCGAGAACCTCGTACCGCTCCCGGGCGAGTGGTCGGTGCTGTTCCTGATGGTCCCGCAGACCCTCGGGTTCTTCTGCGTCGGGGTCTGGCTGGCCCGGCGCCCCGAGCTGGACCCCGCGCGGTCGGGGGAGCCCTCCCGGCTGCCCGCGGCCATGGTGTGGGTCGGCCTGGCCGGGCAGATCCTGGGCATCGGCCTGATGTTCGGCTCCGACCTGCTGTTCCCCATGGAGTTCGGCGCCGACGGGGTGCCGGTGCTCGGCCCGGAGGGGATGCCGGTGGTGCACCCGGCCGCGCACCTGCTCACCTCGTTCGCCGGCACCCTGATGGGGCTGGGCGGCGCCCTGTTCTACCTGGGGCTGGTGTGGTGGCTGATGCGCAGACGGCGCGGTGCGGCACGCGCCCTGGGTGCGCTCGCCCCGCTGGGACGCATGACGCTCACCGTCTACCTGGGCAGCACGGCGGTGTTCCTGCTGGTGATGGGCCCCTGGGAGACACAGATCCCGATGCTCGCCCAGCACGCGCTGGCCGCCGGGTACTTCGCGGTGATGCTGGTGTTCGCCCGCCTGTGGTCGGCCCGCTTCCGCTACGGACCGCTGGAGTGGCTGTGGCGCATGCTCACCCACCTGCGCGTCCTGCCACTCCGCCGCAGACCGAGCCCCGCCCAGGCCTCCTAGCCCTCCCGGCCCACCGCCGTTCGCCCCGCCGGAAGATCTCGCCCGCCCATCTAGGCAGCCGACCGGTATCGGCCCGCCCGCTCCGCCGCCGGGCAGCAGAGATCGGTTCCCCCGGGGGCGGATCCCGCCGACCGGCTCGCTCGGGCCACCGGCCGGCGACGGGCGAGGTCGCCTCGGCGGTCGGGCACCGGTGGGCGGAGCGCGGCGCGGGACTCGCGGGCGACCGGCGCTCCCCTCGGGGGCGGGGCGCCGGTCACGGGAGGTGCCGGGTGGGCAGCCGGTGCGGGCGGGGTCAGCCGCCGGCGACGGAGGGGAGGATGCGGATGTCGGTGCCCTCGGGCACCGGGGTGTCCAGGCCGTCGAGGGCCCGGCACTCCTCGGCGTCCACGAACACGTTGACGTACCGGCGCAGGCGGCCCTGCTCGTCGCGGATGCGCCGGTCCAGGCCGGGATGCTCGGACACCAGGCCGTCCAGCACGTCGCGCAGCACCGCCGCCGGGCCGACGTCCACGGGCAGGTGGGCGGCGCCCCCGGCGTCCGCCCGCAGCAGACCGGGAAGGTGGACCGTCACGCTCACCTCACACCTCCGTCGCACGCACGCACAGGACATCGGGCAGGTGCGCGGCCACCCGGTGCCAGGGGCCGCCATCGTCGGCCGCGTACACGTCGCCGCCCCGGGTACCGAAGTAGAAGCCCGGGGAGTCGGCCCCGTCCGTACAGGCGGCGTCGCGCAGCACGATGCCGAAGTACGGCTCCTCCGGGAGCCCCTCGACGGCCGGGATCCACCGCCCGCCGCCGTCGTCGGTCCGGTACACGCCCAGCCGGTGTTCCGGCGGCAGGTGCACCTCCTGGCTGACCACCGGGAAGTTCAGCGCCGTGCCCGGCAGGTGGGGGTGCGCCACCACCGCGAACCCGAAGTCGGTGGGCAGCCCCTCCTCGACCGCCCGCCAGCCCTCCCGGGCGGGGTGCTCGGACCGGTAGACGCCGTGGTGGTTCTGGGCGTACATCGACCCGTCGGGGGCCAGCGCCACCTTGTGCACGCACTGGCCGTACTCGGGCTCGTCCTCGGGCAGGAAGACCGCGGAGATGCCCCGGTTGGCCGGTGCCCAGCTCGATCCGTCGTCCCGGGTCTGGTAGACCCCGCCGGTGGACATGGCCACGGTCATCGCCTCGGGCGAGCGCTCGCCGCTGCCCAGCACCCCGGGCAGGATCGTGTGCACCGCCCCGCCGCCCGCGCCGGGGAACCAGTCGGCCCGGTGCGGGTGGTCCCACAGGGCGCGGACCAGATCGAAGCTCTGCCCGCCGTCGGCGGACCGGAACAGCGCGTGCGGCTCCACCCCGGCGTGGACGACACCGGGCGTGTCCCCGAACGCGAACTGCCAGACCCGCGTGAGCGAGGCGTCGGTGTCCTCGGGAAAGACCAGCGGGGCGGCCGCGGGTTCCCGCCAACTCTCCCCGGCGTCGTCGCTGTACCAGACACTCGGGCCGAAATGCGAGCTTTCCGCACCGGCCAGGATGCGCCCGCTGTGCGGGTCGATCCCGACCGCGTACACGGCGCTCATACTCGCGTAGTCGGCGCTGTCGAGCCGGTGCGGGCCGCGCACCTCCCAGGTGCGCCGGTCCTCGCCGGTGGCGGTGAAGAGGCCTTTGCGTGTGCCGATGACCAGTAAATACGTCATGCTCGGCTCCGTATCGTGAAGCGGATCACCCCACTCTTGCACGGTGCGGCGACAAACGGGGAGACAGACCGAGGGAGGTTCGGGGTTCCGGTCATCTATGAGCCTTCAATAGTTAGGAACCCGAACGATTTACCGTGGGTGGCGAATTGGTGTCGCCGGGAAATGTCGTCCCGCGGAGGCCATAACCTCCACATGGTCGGAAACCTTATGGGCAAGGGGATTCGTCTATCGAGGGTACGGCGGTTGTCAGACCAGGGTCGCTCTGCAATAAAATTCCGGCCCAACCGGCGTCACCGTACGGGACGGGGCCTGAGCCCGTGCGGATGCGTTCCAAAACCCCACTCAGGCTCAGACGACTTCCCGCTCTCCCGGCCCTCAGGGGGCGTTTCGGGACTACCGTCCCAATGGTCCCACGCCCCAGGTGGAACCGGGTCCACTCGATAGGGTCCGCCTCATGCATCACCCCCCCGACACACTTCACGCCCGCAAACGCCGCAAGGCCCGGGCCATGATCGTGTCAGCCGCCTTCCAGCTCTTCGCCGAGCACGGATTCGACAACGTCACGGTCGCCGCCATCGCCGAGCGCGCCGAGGTGGGTCGCACGACCTTCTTCCGCTACTTCGGCGACAAACAGCAGGTGCTGTTCGCCGACGAGGGCGCGGAGGTCGAGCGCCTGTGCACCTACGTGCGCGACAAGGCTCCCAGGCCACTGGGAGACGACCTCGGAGCCGCCGTCGAGCTGCTGAGGGAGGCCTGCGTCGCCGCCCGTCCGCACGCCGCACTCTCCCCGGCGCACTCGGTCGTCCTGGTGCGGCTGCTGCGGGAGAGCACCGACCTGCGCTCCCGCTACCTGCTCACCCGCCAACAGCGGGCGACCCGACTCTCCGGAGCGCTGATGGAGGTCGGCGCCCCGGAGAACGTGGCCGTCCTGGCCTCGCACATCGCCATGGCCTGCGAGCTGACGGCCATGCGCCTGGCCCAGAGTCCGGACGTCTTCCCGGACCGCATGGACGAGGCCTACACGCTGCTGGGCTCGCTGAGCGGCGGTTCCGGCTGAGGGAAAGGGGACTCAGACGTCGTATTCGCGGACCAGGCGTGTGAGCCTGCGGCCGAAGAACACGACGACGACCAGTCCGACCGCACCGATGAGGGCATAGGGGGCGCGCAAAGCGCCCTCATGCCCCGTCAGCGGGGTGAGGGCGGCGATCATCACCCCGCCCGCCGCCATGCCCAGTGCACTGACACCCCAGCTCACTGTGCGCATGGCGGCGTTGACCCGGCCCAGCAGCCGGTCGGGTGTGATGCGCTGGCGGATGGAGGTCATCGCCACCGCGTAGCCGAGGATCAGCCCGCTGGCCAGCAGGTATCCACCGGCGACCACGGGGGTGGCCGGCAGCGCCGCGATCACGCAGTAGACCAGGCTGGTGGCGGCCAGGCAGACCACCGGCAGCGTGCCGTGCGGGAGCACCGACCGCAGCCGGGCCACCGACTGGCCGCCGACGACCCCGCCGACCGCGGCGAACGCCATCATCAGGCCGAACCCGACCGGCCCCAGGCCGAGCACGTTTTGCATGAACAGCACCTGGGTGGACAGGGCGGTGGCGTAGCACCCGTTGACGAACAGGGCGATGCCCGCGACCAGCCGCAGCAGCGGCTGCCGCCGGATCGCCCGCACCCCCTCGGCCAGGTCCGCGCCGACACCCCGCAGCCCCCGCCGCCGCGGAACGGCCGCGCCCTGCCCGGTGCCCGGCGCGCCCCCGGCCGGTTCGCCGCGCCCTGCGGCGTGTGCGCGCCCCGCCCTGCCGCCGCCCCCGGCCGGGTCCACCGCACGCACCCGCAACAGCGCCAGGACCGACACCACCAGCGCCACGGCGTTGACCACGAACGGCGCGAACAGCCCGAGGGTCAGGAGCAGGCCGCCGATCGGCCGCCCGCCGAACTCCTGGACGACCAGCGCGCCGGTGCGCACGTGCCCGTTGGCGCGCTCCAGCCGCTCCCGGGGGACCAGCGAGGCGACGACCGTCTCCGCGGCGGTGTCGTAGCAGACCTCCAGCGCGCCGAAGCAGAACGCGAACACCACCAGCAGCGGTACCGACGCCGCCCCGGAGAACACCACGGCGGCCAGCGCCGCCCACAGGACCAGCCGGACGGTCCCGGCCCCGGCCATCACGGGGATGCGGGGCAGCCGGTCGATGAGCACCCCGGCGGGCAGCGCCAGCAGCAGCCAGGGCAGTCGCCCGGCGGTGGCCACCGCGGCGACCAGTACCGGGTCGGAGGTGAGGGAGGAGGCCAGCCACGGCATCGCGATCATGGCGACGCCGTCGCTCAGGTTCGCGGCCAGCGCGGCCGACCAGAACGCCCAGAAACGCCCGCCGAGCGAGCCTTCGGCGGTGGCCGACCGCGGACCGGGGGAGGACTCGGAGGGTTCGGAGGACACGGGAGGATCACCGGACCTTTCCGGCCCGGCTGCGGCGGGGGCGCCACGGGGGCGGGGAACCGGGCCTCGCAGCCACCCTAAGTCCCCGTCCGGAACACCCCGTGACCGGTACCGGCCCGTCCGGTTCCGCCGAAAGTCTGGTGCCCGCCACCGATCTCGGCCAGGATGGGCGCCGTGAGCGGCACGCACAACACCTCCCAAGGCACCATTCACGGCACTCTCATCCAGATCGGCACCGTGCACGGTGCCGTGGGGCTCGGGCAATCAGAGCGTCGAGCCGTGCGCATCCTGCCCCGGCGGACCTCCCGGTTCCAGAACCGGGAGGCGGAGCTTGCTCGGCTCGACGACTTCCTGGCCCAGGCAGGGGAGGAGGACGGCCGTCGCCTGTGCTGTGTGGTGGGGCCGCCCGGGGTGGGCAAGACCGCCACCGTTGTCACCTGGATCAACCAGAACCGCGAGCACTTCGGGCACGCCCAGATCGCAGTCCCCTGCGGGGGCGACCCGGGCGAGGGCGCCGGCCGGGGGATCGAGGAGGTCTGCGACCAGTACTTCCGGCAGATGGGCGTGGACACCGACGCCCCCGGGTTCGACACCCTGGAGGGTAAGCTGCACCGTTTCCGGCAGCACACCGAGGGCCGCCCGGTGGTCGTGCTGCTGGACGATGTCCGTTCGGCCGCGCAGGTGGAGCCGTTCCTGCCGGATCTGCCGGGCATGGTGGTCATCACCACCAGCCGCACCCCGATCAAGGGCCTGGGGCTGCACGCGCCCTTCTCCCTGCCGATCGAGCCTTTGGCCGATGAGGCGGTGGCGGCGCTGCTGCGCGACATCGTGGGGAACGAGGAGCGCCTCGTCGACGGGGCGGCGTTCGCCCGCCTGGTCGCGCTCTGCGAGGGTATCCCGCTGATCGCGGGGCACGCCGCCTCCCTGCTCCACGACCGCAGCACCCTGTCCGTCGCCGAGCTGGTGGCCCGGATGGAGGAGTCGGGGCGGCTCACCCTCCTGGAGGAGTCGGTGGAGAGCGTCCAGCGGCCCGCCGCGGTCTTCGACGTCTTCTACGACGAGCTGCCGCAGGACGCCGCGTACCTGTACCGGGCGCTGGGTTCGCACCCCACCAGGGACTTCGACCGCTGGCTGGTGCATGCCCTGTTCCCCGGTGCCGTGAAGGAGGCGGACGCCGCCTTGGACCTGCTGGCCGGGCGCAGCCTGGTGAAGCAGGCCCCGGGCGGGCGCCACATCATGGAGGACCTCACCTACGAGCACGCGGGGCTGACCGCCCGCGGGCGCGGCACCGCGCAGGAGCGGGCGCGGGTGCGGGACCTGGTCGCCTCCTATTACCTGCACGGTGCGGTCGCCGCCGACACCGCGGGACGCTGGAAGCTGGGACCGCTGTACACGAAGCCCTCCCCGGTGCCGCTGCCCGATTTCCGCGCGGCGAACAAGGTCCACCAGGACGCCGCGGCGACACCCGGGGACCTCGAACCCTGGCTGGGGCACCGCCGCCGGGTGCGCGACCGCAGCGCAGAGTGGGTCTCCGGCCCGGTGGATCGCGGTCCCACCTCCCACGAGTGGTTCGAGGCCAACCTCGACGCGATCATCGCCTGTACGAGCCGGTCCGGCAGGATCTGGGACGGGAGCCTCCCCGAGCCGGGGTACGCCTGGCAGGCCGCCGAGGCGACCAACGCCTTCTTCGCGGCCTACGGACACTGGGACGCACGGGCCACCGTCCTCGCCCTGGGCACAGAGGACGCCGAGGCCTGTGGGAACCAGGACGCGATCGCCCGCATGCACGCCCAGTGGGGTGAGGCCCTGCTGGGCCGGGGTCGCCTGGACGAGGCGGAGGAGCACCTGCGCCGCTCCCTGGAGGCCGCCTCCCACCGGGACGCGAAGAGGGTCCACGGCAAGGGCGCGGCCCTGGAGTGGCTGGGCATCCTGGAGCGCCGCCGCGGGAACCCCGACGCCGCCGACGCGCTCCTGGACGGGTCCCTGCCTTTCCTGGACCACTCCCGGGCCCGGCCCATCGCCCTGCACCACATGCACAAGGGCGACGTCGCGCTGCTGCGCGGCGACGAGGCGGCGGCGCTGGACCGGTACAGGAAGTCCGCGGAGTGGTTCCGCAAGCACGCGGACGAGAAGGGCCCGGACTTCGCCAACGAGGGCAAGGTCCTGTTCAACCAGGCCCGCCTTCTCGGAGACGCCGAACGGGCGCTCGCCCCGCTGGAGGCGGCCCTGGAGCGGTTCGTGAAGGCGGACCGCGCCCGTCAGGTGGGCAAGGCCCTGGAACTGCTGGGCGACCTGGCCTCTGGGGAACAGGCCCGTGGGCTCTGGGAGCACGCCCTGGAGGTCTACGGCCTCATCGCCGACACCGCCGCCGTCGAGCGGGTCGCCGCCAAACTCGCCGGGCTCCCCTAGAGTTCCCGGGCGGCCGCCAGCGCGGCCTCGACTCCTTCGTCGAAGCGCAGCACCCGGGTCACCCGGCCGCCGTGGACCTCGAAGAGGGTGGCGGTGGCGACCGGGGCCGTCCCGGGGACGTGGTCGGGGCGGCCGGGCCAGGTGGCGTCCTGGGCGACCACGGTCCGCCGACCGTCCACGGGGAACACCCCGGTCGGCTCCAACCGGATACCGGAGGCGCCGACCCAGTCCAGGAGGACTGCGATGCCCCGGGCCGAGCCCCGGGGGCCGCCGACCTCCACGTCCTCCGCGGTGAGGGCGCGGACCGCGTCGAGGTCACGGGTGTTGACCGCCGCGTGCCAGCGGTCGAGGGTTGCGGGCAGCGGGTCCATGTGCGCCTCCAGATGTATGCGATCCGCATGCTTCTCCACTAGTGTATGCGAAACGCATACAAGAAGGGTGGGGCGATGGCCGGGCACGAGGACGGTCCCGGGCGGCTGCTCTTCCGGTTCGTACGCCACTGGGCGCGCGGCTGGAACGGCACCGACGGGGACGACGCGAACGGCCGTGACGTGATGGTGGTCGAGGCGGTGGCCGACCTGGGGGACCGGGCGACGGTGAACGCGGTGGCCGGGGAGCTGGGCATCGACCAGTCGGGGGCGAGCCGCATGGTGGCGGGGGCCGTCGAACGCGGTCACCTCCGCAAGGAGGCCGCGCCCGGCGACCGCCGGGCGCGCGTCCTGGTGGTGACGGAACAGGGCGTGGAACTGCTCCGGTCCGCCCGGCGCTGGCAGGAGGCGGTCTTCGCCGAACTGGCCGAAGATTGGCCGCAGGAGGACGTGCGGACCTTTCAGCGGCTGATGGCCGCGCTCATGGAACGGGATCGTCACCGGCGGGACGTAGACCGACGGTGACGGTGCGCTCGGCGGACACGCGCAGCCGCAGCGACCCCAGGGCGGCGACCGACTCCCGGGTGGGCGGGGTGTCGGCGCAGACCATCCGCTCGGCCAGGACGCTCGCCGCGAGGTGGTGGTCGTCCGGCAGCGGCGGGTCGAAGCGCAGGGCGAACACATCGCCGCCGCGGGTGCGCAGCTCCACCCCGTCGGGTGCGTGGACGGCGGTGACCCGGGTGCCGGGCCGGTGCGCGAACACGGTGTCCGACCACCGCCCGGCCGCGGCGGGCAGGGTGTCGCGGGCGGCGGTGAACACGTCCGCCGCCGCGGCCAGCCGGTGGTCCGGCTCGTCGTCGGAGCAGACGAGGGCCGCGTCCCCGGGCCCCTGGGGCAGGACGGCCGCGGGGGTGCGGCGGACCCGCAGGACGCCGGGTTCACCGGGGGCGGGCTCGACGGCGGTCCACAGCGAGCCCGGTCCTCCGCGCCGGATCTCCGGTACCGGAACGGCGAGCCGGGGCGGGCGCCCGGGCGGCGGCGCGGCGCCCATCATCCGGTAGGCCCGGGCGCGGATGAGGTCGAGGGAGGCGCCGGGGGCGGAGCTGACCCAGGTCTCGGCGACGGCGCGGGTGCGCTCGCGCAGTTCGGCGGCCTTGGCGAGCTGGGGGCGCAGCGGGGCGTGCCGGTCGAGGGGGAGTGCGGTCGTGTAGAGGCGGCCGAGGCCGCTGCGCGGGTCGACGGCCGCGCGGCCCTCGGGTGCGAGGAGGACGGGTCTGCCCAGTGCGGCGGCGTAGACGCCGACGGAGCCGTGGTCGGAGATGACGTGGTCGGCGGCGACGACGGCGGCCCGCCAGCCCTCGTCGGGCGGGATCAGCAGCAGGCCGGAGCGCAGGGCTTCGGCGAGCCAGGATTCGATCTGGCGCCGTCCGTGTGCGGCCCACACGTTGGGGTGGAGGATGAGCGCGACCTGGAATTCGTCGTGGGGGAGTTCGGCGATGATCTCGGGAATGTAGGAGGGGTCGATGCCGAAAAGGGATTCGTGTTTCCAGGTGGAATTGATGGTGATGAGCGTGCGCTCGGGGTGGGGCAGGAGGGCGCGCCGGTAGTGGAGGATGCGGGGCAGGCTGGCGAGGAGGCGGTCGTGGCAGGGGTCGCCGGCGAGGAAGGCGAGGGGTAGGGCGTCGGGGCAGCCTTCACGGAGCCGGTCGAGTTGTTCGTGGTGGGAGAGGGCGATGGCGCCGGGGACGAGTCTGCCCTGGTGTTTGAGGGTGCCGTCGGACAGGCCGAAGACCTCCCGGCTCCCGGCTCCCGGCTCCCGGCTCCCGGCTCCCGGCTCCCGGCTCCCGGCTCCCGGCTCCCGGCTCCCGGTGCTATTCCAGTGTTTATTGTATCCGTTTCCGTGGGGCAGCCGCAGGATTTTGGAATGGATTTCGTGGAGGTCGTCGCCGAGGCTCGCGGCGACGACGAGGTCGAATTCCATTTCCCGCGCGGTCTCCCAGGGCAGTGGTTCGAGTCCGTTGGCGCGCAGGTGTTCGTCGACTCCGGCGGCGAAGACGCCGCCGGTGGTGCGGGCGCAGTGGAGCTGGACGCGGGGGTCGTCGAAGGCGGGCAGCACGTCGGCGATGCGGGTGGCGCAGGTGAGGCTGTGGACGACGAGCAGCACGTCGAGGCGGGTGTGCACGGTGCCCCAGTCGGGGGTCAGGGCGAGGGGGCGGGCCGCCTCGCGGCGTCCCGGTCCGGGATCCCGTTCCACGTTGTCGCTCACAAGCCGGTGAGCCTATCGATACCGGAGTCGCCGCGACAAAGCCCCTGTTCGCGGCCCCTGTTCACAAGGTTCCGCCGAACCGGGCACGAACTCGCGGGGCGCACCCCCTGGATTTACTTGGACGTCCAACTATATGGTGGGGCGCACAGGCCCGCGGTGTCAGGGAAGCCGGTGAGAATCCGGCACGGTCCCGCCACTGTGACCGGGGAGCGTCCCCCACGAAGCCACTGGTGAGAACCGGGAAGGCGGGGGAGTCGCGCAGAACCGGGAGTCAGGATACCGGCCGTGGGTTTTCGAGTACGTGCGGTCCACGAGGATGGAGCGAACACGCATGACGACGCAGCGCGCCCACGGCACCCGTCCACGGCGAGCGACCACAGCGACCCCGCGGCATCACTGAACCCACCGCCCCGCCACCCCGGGGCGGCGGTCGGCCGTGCCACCGCACACGGCCCCCGTTCCGCATGCCGCTTCTCATGCCTCGCCTCCGTGACCTCCACAAGAGAGACGGATGACCCATGGTCCAAGTCCTGACGCACTTCGTCCACGGCGAACGCGTCCCCGGCCGCTCGGCGGCGCTGGGCGACGTCTTCGACCCCAACACCGGCACGGTCCAGGCCCGCGTGCCGCTGGCCGACCGGGCCGAGACCGAGTCGGTCATCGCCGACGCGGTCGCCGCCCAGGCCGAGTGGGCCTCCTGGAACCCGCAGCGCCGGGCCCGGGTGTTCCTGAGGTTCCTCCAGCTGGTCGAGCCCGAGCGCGAGGCGATCGCGCGCCTGCTCTCGGCCGAGCACGGCAAGACCGTCCCCGACGCCCACGGCGACCTCCAGCGCGGACTGGAGGTGGTCGAGTTCGCGGCGGGCATCCCGCACCTGATCAAGGGCGAGTTCACCGACAACGCCGGAACCGGCATCGACGTCCACTCGCTGCGCCAGCCGTTGGGCGTGGTCGCAGGCATCACCCCGTTC